>CAYVZW010000015.1:0-13836 GCA_964456325.1 uncultured Clostridium sp.
TAAACAAGCTGTTAATAGTCCTTTATTAGAAACAACAATAAATGGAGCAACAGACTGTATTGTTAATGTTACTGGTGGTAATTCGATGACATTATTTGAAGCAGAAGATGCAGTAGAAGTAGTAAGAGCGGTAGCAAATACAGATGTAAATATTATATTTGGAGCTGTTATTAATGAAGCATTAACTGATGAAATAGTTGTTACAGTAATCGCAACAGGATTTGAAGATTCAACTGAACCATTATATAGATCAATAGAGGGAGAAAAGAAAGAAATCCCTGTAGCTGAAATAGAAGATGAAGTTGATGAAGAATTAGAGATGCCTGCATTTTTAAGAAATAGAGATTTTTAGAAGCATAGAAATATGCTTTTTTTAATTACAATTAATTTACAGTTGGTTTACAAATGCTATTGATTTTATCAAAAGTATATTTTATAATTGTTACAAGAGTAGATAAACGAATATCTATTTTTGGAGGGTTTATGAAAGAAAACAAAGAAAGGAATTCAAAAAAACAAGATGATGATTTTTTAGAAGAAGATAGTGACAAGAGAGTCATTGTGTTTCTCTCTATTGCTATACTTGTAATCATTGGTATCATTATTGGTCTTCTAGTTGGTTGTAAGAAAGAAGAACAAACAGAAGAACCAGGACAAGAAATTAAAATACCAACTACTGATGGAAGCAAGGAAGATGTAGTAGAAGAAACTGAAGAAGTTGAGACCGTAACAACAACTGTAGTAAAAACAACAACTAAAACTGAAACTAAGAAAAGTTATTATGTAACATTTTATTACAATGATAATATGAATAGTTATAGAGTCAAAGTTGAAGAAGGGAAAACTGTAAATAAGTTTATACCTGAAGGATTCAATAGTTGTAATTATTACAATGATTCAGGAAGTGAATTTAATTTTAATAATAAGATTACTTCAAATACGGATGTTATACTAGATTGTAGTATTGAGGATTATACTATAGTGTATGATGTACAAACTAATAATCCAACTACATATAATGTACTTGATGGAGAGATTGCATTAGCTGATTATACAGTGTTAAACAAAATATTTGATGGATGGTACAGCGATGCAGAATTCACAAATAAAGTTACAAGCTTAAATAGTGGAATTGCTTCATTAGCTGATACAAATAAAGTAGTACATTTATATGCTAAAGTAATAGATTCGTATTCTTATAAAGTATATAATGATGTAGGAACTCAAGGTGCTGGGGATGAAGTGACAGAAAAAGGACAAGAAATTACATTGCCATCTAAAAATGATAATGTATGTACCTTAGGAGGAAATCATCTAGGATGGACAACATCACTTGGAAACAAGACAATAGAATATGGCTTTAGTGATGTGGTAGAGATGGAAAGTGATTTATCAATTTATCCAGTATGTGGAAGTGCAGTTGTAATTTATAAAAGTGAAACTGAAACAAAAGAAGTAGGATACACTGAAGAAGAATTGGATGAATATGAAGTACCTACCACTGATGACTTGGGACTTGAAACTCCAACATACTTTGTACCTGTAGAAGAACAAACTGATACAAGTAAAGAAGTAGTGGAAAATGATAGAACATATATTGCAGATAATCAGGTTAAAATAGAAGAAGTTGAGAATAAAGCTGCTGAAGGGTATACACCATCAGTAGGTGATAATGTTGAAGAGTATGAAAAAGAGTTTGATAAATGGACAACTGAAGACACCGACACAGAAAGTGAAACATTTGGAGAACAAATAGAAGTACCTGAAGATTTTACACCACCAGCAGATGAAACCACAGAGGTCGAGGCAGTGTGGATTGAACCAATTCCATACGAGCCACCTGAAATATAGGAAACTAAAAGTATTCAATAACGAATACTTTTTTCTTGTAACAAAGATAAAATTCACTTGATATAGCGCATATATTGTGTTAAACTTATTCCAGTAGGGCATCTATTATGGTGTCTACTTTGTGGGATACCTAGTTTATTACTAGGTGTTTTTTATTGGTTAACCCTTAAGTATGATTACATACAGTAGGGCAATCAATAAAATAATAATTATAATTAAAGATAAATCTTTATGTTTTTCTTTTCTCATATTATCTAACCCCCCCTTTTCAAAATAAGCCCAAAACCCCTCTGAAAGTTACTAGTAGACACCACAAATAAATGCTTAATTGTTATATATCAAATGATAAAAATAAATGCAAATGAGTAAAATTAAGTTATAGAGTTATTATTTATCGTAAACATACAATTATTATCATATGAAAAAGCGAATTATTGAGAGCATTTCTATCAGAAAAATATAATTATTGATATTTTTAAAAGTTACCAACAAAATTATTAACAAGTATAATCAAAGTATTCAATGTTGAGTACTTTTTTCTTGCAATGAAAAATGATATAATTATTAAGAGGAAGAAATGGAAGTTAATATAAATAATAAAATATATAAAGTACATGTTGAAAGAAAAAATAATAAGAATATGTATTTAAGAGTTAAAGCTGATGGAATATATATAACAACCAATTATTTAGTAAGTGATAAAAAAGTGTTATCTTTCATTGAATCAAATATAGATAGTATTGAAAAGATGCATGCTCATGCAGAAAAAAAAGAAAAGAAAAAAGATGAATTCTATTACTTAGGTAAATGTTATAAAGTTATTATAATAAATACAGTATCTAAAATAGAATTTTATGAAGATAGAGTATTTGTTAAAAACAAAACATATTTAAAAACATTTCTTGAACATGAAGCTGAAAGAATATTTACTGAAAGATTAAAAGTATGTTATAGTTTATTTGAAGAAGATATTCCTTATCCTAAAATGATAGTATGGAAAATGAAAAGAAAATGGGGATACTGCAATAAAAGAGATAAACTAATTAAATTGAATTTTGATTTAATTAAATATAGTATTAATGAAATAGATTATGTAATAATACATGAATTATGTCATCTAATAGAATTTAATCATTCTAAAGAGTTTTGGAAATTAGTTAAGAAATATAAAAGTGACTATAAAGAGGCACAAAAAGTATTAAAGGAGGAATAATGTTAATAAGTTCTACAGACAATAAAAGAATCAAAGAAGCAAGAAAACTATTAGAAAAGAAATATTCTTTAGAAAAAGGATTGTTTTTAATAGAAGGCGATCATGCAGTTAAAGAAGCTTTAAAGAAAAATTTAATAACTGAATTGTATTTATTAGAAGGCAATAATGACTCATATGATTTTGATTATGACATAGTAACTTTAAAAGTAATGAAAACACTTAGTAATATAAAAAGCACTCCTAGAGTAATAGGCATAGCTAAGATAAATAATGACTGTACTATTGGGAAAAGGATTGTTATTTTGGATGATATTCAAGATCCTGGAAATGCAGGAACTATTGTTAGAAGCAGTGTTGCATTTGGAATAGATACTATAATATTTTCAAAAAATAGTGTAAGTCCATATAATCCTAAAGTTATTAGATCAACTGAAGGAATGATATTTAATGTAAACATAATAGTTAGTGACTTAGAAAGTATTATTAAAGAGATTCAATCTAAATGTATAAATGTAATAGGGACATCATTAAATACAAATAATAGCCTTAAAAATATTACTAAAATAGATTCTTATGCAGTAGTTTTTGGTAATGAAGGAAATGGAATAAGTGATAAAATATTAAACTTATGTGATTTTGTTTATAAAATTGATATGGAAGATGATTGTGAAAGTTTAAATGTTGGCGTTTCTTGTGGTATAATACTATATAAATTATATGAGGCAAATAATGGAATACATTAAAATAGGTAATATAGTAAATACACATGCTTTAAAAGGTGAACTTAGAATACTAAGTGATTTTGAATACAAGGATAAAGTATTTATAATTGGGAATCCTTTGTTTATTGGTAGATTTAAAACAAAAGAAATCATTGAAACATATAGATGTCATAAAAATTATGATATGGTTAAATTCATAGGTAAAGATTATATAAATGATGTTATAGCATATAAAGGTGAAGCAGTATATATAGAAAAAGTTTCTATCAAATTGAATGATGATGAATTGCTGATAAGTGATATTGTTGGAATGAAAGTAGTATATGATAATAAAGAAATTGGAGTTATTGATGACTACAGAAATGATAATGGAAATAAAATAATTAAAGTAAATGATAAATATATTCCATTTAATAAAGATTTTATAGAAAGAATTGATAAAAATAACAAAATAATATATTATAAAGGAATTGGAGGTTTATTATGACAGAAACTGAAATTAAATTAGCGTTTGCAAAAGCAGTAAAAGAAAGTGTAGTTATTCCTATGGAAGACACTATTAAAAAGGGAATTAATACAGTTAAAACTGAAATTAAAAAAGAAGCGGAATTAAAAAGAACATTAAAAGAAAAAAGGAATTAATATGAGAATAGATATTTTAACACTTTTTCCTAATATGTATGAAGGATTCCTAACTGAAAGCATAATAAAAAGAGCAATTGAAAAAAAATTAGTTAATGTAAACATTATAGATATCAGAGATTATACACCATATAAAAATAATCAAGTTGATGATTATTCTTTTGGTGGTGGTTCAGGTATGATAATGATGTGTGAACCGGTATTTAATGCGGTAGAAAGCGTTAAAGATGATGAATCATATATTATTCTTATGTCTCCTAGAGGAAAAACCTATAATCAAAATAATGCATACAATTTATCAAATAAAAAACATATAATAATAATTTGTGGACATTATGAAGGGTTTGATGAAAGAATATATTCACTTGCTGATGAAGTAATTTCAATTGGAGACTTTATTCTAACTGGAGGAGAATTACCATCAATGATGATAAGTGATTCTATAATTAGATTAATAGATGGAGTAATAACAAAAGAAAGTTTAGAAACAGAGAGCTTCAATGATAATTTACTTGACTATCCAGTATATACAAAACCAAGAAGTTATAAAGGAATGGACGTTCCTGAAGTATTAGTAAGTGGAGACCATAAAAAGATAAATGAATACAGGGAAGAAATGAGAAAAAGAATAACAGAGGAATATAGAAAAGATTTAATGAAGTAGGTGAAGTATATGTCATATGTAATTGATAAAGAAAATGAAGGATTAAAATTAAGTTACTATAATGTTAATATAAAAGGGTTGGATGTAACACCCAAAAACGGAAATGCAAAAATATCTTATAAAGCATCTAAAGTAACAATAATAGACCCTGATTTAAGTACGACATATATTAAAAAAAGAATTAATAAAAAAATAGATAAAATAATAGAATTTATGTTAAAAATATTGTCTGATGATGACACTACTGATACAGATGCTGGGATGGTACTTGATGAAGTAAGCAGGTTAAAAGGCATAATATTCAATAAATATAGAGAACATATGAAAGTAGAAGAATATAAAAACTTATTATCTAAAATAATAATTGTTGAAGAAGAGTTCAAAAAGAATTACAATCAAAAAATAGTTATTAATAGTATAAGAAATCAATCTATGATTAATCCTTATTATGAAGAAGAACGTAGTGAAGGAAGAAGCCGTTAAAAAAAGATATGTGTTTTACATATCTATTTTCTTTTAGCTAATTTTCTTTTTATTGGATCTGTTAATTCAAATTGTAAATCTGCTTGAGTTTCAACATTATCTTTAATTGTTTCTAAATCAGATAAAGAAATTTTATCTATATTAGTCAAACTAACAGCATCTTTATCATTACCATTCTTAACTACTCTTCTTGTAATAAAGTTAGTCCCATTTAACATATTCTTAGAAGATTCAACTCCACTATTAATAAAATCTTTATTATCAAAGAAAAATTGATATTTAATTACATCTTTAATCTTTAATAAATCATCTATTGAAAGAGTTACACCAATAGCTGTTAATGTTCCGACTACATAGTGTAATACTTTTTGAAATTGTTCACTTATAGGTAAATTAATAACTTTAGTAATTATTGACATTGCTAAACATACTATAGAAGCAGTTATATCAATTGTTCTATCTGTTTTTAAAGCAGGTAAAACTTCAGTAACTTGATAAGTGCTTTGAGTTCTCATTCTATTTTCTGCTTTATTATAGTTCCCTTCAGTTGGTTTTAATGTTATAGTTTTATCATTATCTAAAGAAACAACTAATTGATTATTATCTGGTCTATCGTATCCTGTAATAAATTTCTTTCCAAATTCATTTACTTTTACATATCTTGGTTTAATATTATTCATTATATCCCCCTTAAATAATATGAAGATTATACCACATTTTAAGGCTTTTTGCAAGATTTTTCTTATAAATTGGTTTTTAACAAATAATTCTTCTTTATAAATGTAAAATATGTTATAATTCTTATGTGGAGGATTTTATGGCAAAAAATAAAATGAATATGAAATATAAGTCTAAAAAGAGGGAAAGAAAGAACAAAGTTGGAGTTAAAGAGACAAATGAAACTAAGAATACTATTATTACTATTATAGTAGTAGTTGGTTTTATTGCTTTAATTTATCTTGGAGCACTTGGGCTTGAGAAATTAGGTGTATTTGAAGCTGGATATACTAAGCCTACAACTACAACTGAACTTAGTTACACTAATATATTGATTGGAGAAACATTTAATAGAACGGAAAGTGAATATCTAGTATTGTTTGATACTTTCGATAATAACACAAATGATGTTTATGTAGAATATCTTACTGAACAATATACAGCAATGCATGTGTACAAGGTAGATATGAGTATATTACCTAATAGTAATTTTGCAAGTGAATCAGAAAACAAAAGTGCAAGCAATTCTAACGAATTAAAGATAAATGGAATTACATTAATAAAAATTAAAAATGGTAGAATAAGTGACTATATTACTGGTAGTGAAAATATATCAGAGTATTTAAAGTAATGATTGATAGAATAAAAAAATTAAATATTGATTGTGAAGAAGACTATGATTTAACAAATTATAATACTATGAAATTAATATCTAGTTGTTATTTAATTGTTCATCCAAAAGATACTCAAGAGCTTAAATCAATAGTTGATATTGCTAAAGAGTATAAGACAAAATATTTTGTACTTGGTAATGGATCTAATACAATATTACCAATTTATTATGATGGAATCGTAATAAAACTTGATAAGTTTAAAAGAATGATATGCAAGAATGGTAAAATATGTGTGGGTGCTGGTTATATGTTAAATAAATTAGCTAATAAAATGTCTGATTTAGGTTATACAGGTTTAGAATGGGCTACAGGTATACCTGGAACAATAGGTGGAGCTATTTATTCAAATGCAGAAGCATATAAATGCCCAATAAGTGATATTGTAAAACATGTTATATTATTTGATGGTAAGAATACAATAGAATATTCAAATGAAGAAATGAAGTTTGGATATAGGACATCTATTTTGAGAAATAATCCTGATTTAATAGTATTATCTTGTGACATTGAATTAAAAAAAGGAAATATTGAAGATATTAAAAGTTTAATAAAAGAAAGAACCAAAAGAAGAATAGAAACACAGCCTTTAGATTATCCTTCTTGTGGAAGTGTATTTAGAAATCCTTCTATAGCGCCTTCTGGAAAAATAATAGAAGATCTTGGATTTAAAGGATTCAAAATTGGTGGAGCTAAAGTAAGTGAAAAACATGCTAACTTCATAATAAATGATGGAGGTTCAACATCTAAAGATGTTATCAAAATTATTAAAACAATTAAAAAAGAAGTAAAGAAAGTATATAAAATAGATTTAATGCTTGAACAAGAAATTATTGAATAAATACTATAAATAAAAAACAGATTCATGAAGAATCTGTTATTTATTTTTTTTACTAGTTCTTATTTCTTTAGTAGAAAGTCTTACCCTTTTTCCGTCAACTTCTACTGTTTGAAGATTAACTTTTTGAGTTTTCTTAGTAGCCTTTAGTGAAAAAGGTCTATTTTGAGCACTATTATTTTTCCTTGTTGAAATATTCTTTGCCATATTATTCTTGCCTCCTCTTTAAACCATATATAATTTATCATAAAAATTGGTTTAAGTAAAGCAAAAATTGACTTTTTAGATAGAATTTTATATAATTCAGTTGTATTAGGAGTGAATTTCTATGAAAAAAGAAACTAAAAGATATTCTATAGTTGAATATGTTGGTAAAACAGTTAGAGTAGTTAAAAGTGAAAAAGAATATAATGAGTTATTAAGTTATATTAAAAAACTTAATAATAAATCTTTAACTGTATCTAAATATTATTATGGAAATTTAAGCCTAGAGAAGAAAAATGGTACTTATGAAGTAACAATACATATATACAATAGACTTACATGTCCTAGAACAATTAGTGATATAGATGATGAATGTTCTAAAGTAAGAAGTATGAAAGATTTTCTTGAGTCAGGATATGTAAATGGTGTTAGGCATGCTAATCCTGACATATATATATCATACTTTGAAACAATGAATAAAAGTGAACAAAAAAAGAATGGAGAAAAGTGTGACGTAGGAGTAAAAGCACTTCCGTTTATGTTTGACTCTGATCAAAAGTATTTTGATGAAAACTATATAAAGAAATGTGTAATTTATCATGCTAAAGAAAAAGATATTTCATTCTTTAAAAATATGTGTGAAGAATTTTGTCTAAATCATAATGTAACCGATGCGATTATTAAATTAAGAGCTACAATTAATAAAGTACAAAATGAAGGAGAAGATCCATTCTATTTATCAGTTGATGCGATGAGACTATATAAATCCCTTGTATATGAAAGAAATAGTGATAAAAGAGTTCCTAGAAATGAAGAAGGAGAATTTGAAATAAGCCATAGAAGAGTAAGAGATTTTGGCTCATTCATAAGAGATTATCAAATGTCTAGGAAGAAATTATCCACAAGAAGATACAATATAAAACAAGATCCCAAAGATAGTGGAATAAAACCTGAAGGAGAAGAGGCTAAAATAAATTATAGATAAGTACTTAATTCGACAAAATGTACTTATCTTTTTTTATATAATAAAAATGGGTGAAAAAAATGTATATAGAAGAATTATTAATATTAAATTTCATTATTGATTTTGTACTCTTAGAAACTGTAAATGTTATACTTAAAAATAATGTTGGGAGAATTAAACTAATATACAGTTCATTATTCGGAGAAATATCTCTAATATATTTATTTATAAATATAAGTGCATTTTTAATGATAATATTTAAAACAATTATGGGTCTTATAATGATATATATTGCATTTGGATATAATGATAAAAAAAGTTATATTGTAAATATTGTATGGTTTTATATATTATCTTTCTTTTTAGGAGGAGTACTTTATTACTTTAAAATAAACAGTTTAATAAAATATAAATATTATTTATTATTAATTCCACTTATTATGAATATATATAAATATTTTTCATATGATTTAAAGACTACTTTTTCGTTAAAACACAAAGTGAATATATATCTTAATAATGGAAAGATTCTTTATTTTAATGGATACATGGATACTGCGAATACTTTAATTGAACCATATAATAGGAAAAAAGTAATAATAATAAATAAGTATATTGATGAAGATTTCTTTTTAGTACCCTATGAAACAATTAATGAAAGTTCATTAATAAAATGTTTTAAACCTAAGAAAGTATATATTGATGGAATTGGAGAAAGAGATGATGTGGTAGTTGGAATAATCAATAGAAAGTTTCATGGATATAGTTGTTTATTAAATTATAAATTATTGGAGGATTTATGATAAAAGAGTTATTAGATAGGTTCTTTAAAGTAAATGATGTGTTTTTTATTGGAAGTACTGATATATTGCCACCACCACTTAAAAAAAGTATTGAAGAAGACTTAGTTAGAAAAAGTAATAGTGGGGATATGGAAGCAAGAAATAAACTTATTGAACATAATCTTCGATTAGTAGTGTTTCTTGCTAAAAAATATGATAATACACTATATGATTTAGAAGATTTAGTAAGTATAGGAAGCATTGGATTAATTAAAGGAATATGTACATATAAATTAGATAAAAATATTAAACTCGCAACATATGCTTCAAGATGTATTGATAATGAAATATTAATGTTCTTAAGAAAAAATAAAAGAAAAAGTAGTGAAGTAAGTTTTGAAGATTCGGTTAATTATGATAGTGAAGGTAATGAATTACATTTTGAAGATATATTTGGTACTGAGGAAAACATAATTGAAAAAACAATTGAGGATGAGTATGATATGAAAATATTAGGACAAGAAATAATAAAGTTAGATGATAGAGATAAAGAAATAATAGAACTTAGATATGGACTCAATGGTAGAGAAGAATATACACAAAAAGAAGTTGCTGATAAATTAAATATATCTCAGTCATACATATCAAGAATAGAAAAAAAGGTTATATCAAGACTAAAGACTCTTATGAAAAATTAATAGATATTAAGGTGTTTTTATAAAGAATAAATCCCATGTTTTAGAACATGGGATTTTTTTTGTGATAATGCTTGTCTTTTTAATATTAAATATGATAGAATAAACTTATAATATAAAATGATGTTAGGAGGAATTAAAATGTCAGATGATTATGAAGATTACAATTATGAAGATGATGATATAGAGAAAAAAGCTGTTACTAAAAAAAGAATTTTAATAGGACTTCTTTTAGTTGTAGCAATAATTATTATAATTGTATTATTAAAAAGCTGTGGAAATGGAAATGGGGGAGGTACTGAAAAACCTGTAGACAATACTTTTGATTATGAGAAAACATTATTAGAAGCAGGCAAGAAGTATTTTGAATACAATGAACATAAGTTGCCAACTTCTATTGGAGAATGCGCTACTGTAGATTTAACTACACTTGGAGATACTTTAGGGTTAGTTAATGTTAATGACTTTGAAAAATGTGATGGAACAAGTACCTATGTAATGGTATGTAAACTAGAGAGTGGTTCATATCAATGGACACCATGGTTAAAATGTGATGATAAAGATTCTGATAGTGAATATGATGAAGGTAAAGAGGGAACTAGTAGTGATTTAGTAACTGATGAATCATTCGTTAAATTTATGTTTTTACCTCAAGTCCTTAAAGAAGGATCTAGCAATTTAGGTGACGTAGAAGAAGTATGGAAAGATGAACTTACATACACTACTTATAAAACATTAAAAACAATTAAATATTATAGTTATAAAGATGAATCATGGATTTGGAATACTATTACTAAAACATATTATACAAGTTCTGGTGATAAAAATAATGCTAGTGATGTTAAGGAATATTATCCAAGCACTCCTAATTCGAAATATAATTTATCTGATAGTAAAGCAACTGCATATAAATGGTATACTTCAACTGGAAGTGTTAAAGAATATTATATGAAAAATGGTACTAAAGCATGGTCAATGACTGCACCAGATGGGTATCCATATAAAGGAACTGGAACTGACGAAGCAAAAATCGTATATGTTTATAGAAGCAGAACAATTACAAGTAATAAGAATGCATTATTCTATTACAGATGTAAGACAAGTTCAACTGCATCTGTATATGTAGATCAACAAGTTCCATGTCAAAATAGTGAAGGAAAGAATACTCAAAATCCAGCTTATACGTACACTGAAAAGACATTCTGGGGATGTCCTGTTGGAAGTGAAAGTGAGTTATCTACTATATCAGAAGGTACATTATGTCATGTATATAGTGAATGGGTAGCTAGTCTTGATGCTTGTACAGGAGCTAGTAATTTATGTCAAAGAGGTACAGCAACATATTATAATTGGTATAGATTGGTAAGTGATGGTAAGAAAACATATTATCCGTCAGGAAGTGAAACAGCAAGTGGAGAAAAAATATATTATGTAGAAGCACCAGTAAGCGGAGCTATTAAGGATGATAGTACTGGAACAACGGCTTATAAATGGTACTACAAGACTGAAGGACAAACATCTACTTATGTTTCTGAGTCTCCAAGTAGTGGGGCTACTAAAACAGATAATAGTAAATGGTCTGATTGGACAGATTGGTCCACAACAGAGCCTGCTAGTAAATCATATAGAACAATTAAGTCTAGAATTAAACTACAATTACAACAAATAAAAGGAACATCTGAAGACAGTTGGACAGACTTAACGACTGAATATGTTACTGAAGAAGAAATGATTGATGCATTTACTAAAGCAGGTTATGAGGTGACATCTCTTGCTGATATATCAAATAATGGAAGCATTAGATATAAAGTTCAAATGATAATTAGAAATAAAAAGGAAGGTACGAATTAATGAATAGAGAACAAATATTAATATCATTAAGAGAATTAAGAGAACAACTACCAGTAGATTTAATCAATTCTGATTATTCTGAACAAGTTGCGGGAGATGTAGCTGAAAGACTTGTTGATGAACAAAATAAATTAAAGATGAATACATCAAGTTCTATTCTTGAAGAAGAAGAAACGGAAGAAATTAAAAGTGCTGAAAGAGAACTTGAAGACTCTGAATATGAATATGGCGAAATGCAAAGATCTTTAGCCTCATCAAGAGCTGAACTACAATATATTAATGCGGATATAGATGCATATGAATATAGATTAGAAAGAGCTAAAAGACATGCTACATTCGTTGAGTCGGAGCCAGAAAAGAAAAAGGCTCAAGATACAATTGATAAGCTTGAAAGTGAGCTTAATCATTATAAAGAAGAAAAGAAAAAAGTTGAAGCTGAAATAAAAGATTTTGAGGAAGAATTACAAAAAGCTAATGACATTGTTAGTACTTCTTCAAAAAAACTTGAAGATGCAAGAACTGATAGATTAAATAAAATAGAAGAAGAACAAAGAAAAAAGATTGAGGATGCTAAAAATAATGTTCTTTATCTTAAAACTAAAGCAGGATTTGTATCTTTAAATGCAGCAGAAATATTGGATAATTTAATTAGTGATTATGAATCAGGTGTTGCGAATGAAAGAGAAGTAAACTATAGAGTAAATCAAATAAGGGAAGCGCTTATGAGTGATGGCCTTATGGATACAGTTAATGCCTACGAAGGACAAGAGGCAAATATAGTAAGCGAACAAATCGATGATTATGATACGAGAATAAGTGATTTAGAAAATAAAATAACTACTGACTCTAATTATGTTATGCCTGAAAATGAATATGGATTGAAACTTGCTGAATTAAAAACAACTAAGAGAAAAATGCAAAATAATTTATCAGCTCAAAATAGAAGGTATCAAACTAATCTTGATAGAATAGAATCGTTAAGAGCTCAAGCAAGGGATATAGAACATCTAGATGAAACTCATTCCCAACAATTATTAGATGAAGCTAAGAAGATTGAAGAAAGAAATGAAGGCATTCAATCAAGAATGGATACTAGAAGAGAGAATATAGGTACTATTGAAGATGAAATAACTGACTTACAGTTTTCTCATAATAGACCTAATCAAGTATTAATTGGTAAAGATAGAGAAGAATTAGAAAGTTTAAGAACTGCTAGGGAAAGAATGGTATATTTTGATAGATTACATAGTATATCTTTAGAAGATAAGATGAATACTTTACTTCTAGGAACTGGATCAAAATTAGATAGTTTAACGAGTAAAGTAGAAAAAACACCAGTAGTGGTTTCTCCTGTTGAACTAAATAAAGATGATATGAATCTTGATGAAGGATTGGTTGTTCCAACAATAGATGAAAAAGATAAAGATTTAGGGCCAAATCCAAGCAGTCTAATTCCACCAGTAATTGATGGGGCTGACGCTTTAGGTTTGGGAGAAGAACCTTCTATGGGAGATGCTGAAGAAAAGAAACCATTTCCAG
>CAYVZW010000015.1:13936-16492 GCA_964456325.1 uncultured Clostridium sp.
ACCATTTCCAGAGGTTGATACTAGTGAGTTAGATGCAACTGAAGAAAAGGATGATGAAGATGATTTAGTTCCAATTGTTGCAGTTAAACCACCAAAACCTAAATTAAAAGAAAAAATTAAAAAAATTATTAAAGTAGCTATTGCCACTTTAGCAGTAATGTGTTTAGGAAGCGGAATTTATGCACATGTTAAAACTGTAGAAGGCGTTAATTTGCCAAATCAATCAATAACTGATGCAATAGGAATTAGTGCAACTGAAGCAAGTTTAAAAACTCTTGGAGAACTAATGGAAAAATGTATGGCTGTTGATGGAGACTTATATACAGCTGAAACATATAATCCTATGATGGAAAAAGTATATCACATAGAGGAATTATTAAAGGGTGAGATGTCTGAAGATACTTGTAAAGAAGAAACAAAGGAATTACAAGAATTATATGATAATTTACAACTAAAGAAAACTGATGATAAAAATCATGGTAGTGGAACTGGTAATAATGGAGGAAATACTGATAATGGTGGGGGAAATACTGATAGTGGTGATAAAGAAGATGATAAAAAGCCTGATCAACCTGTAACTCCAGATGAACCAGATGTACCTGTAACTCCAGATGAACCAGTTGTTCCGGATGAACCCGATGAACCTGTAGTTGATCCAACTGAAGAACATGATAATGACCCTGATAAAATATATTTAGCACCGGGAGACTCAGCTGGTCGTGATGATGGCGGAACAGTTGATTATGATGGTAATCAGAGAGATGAAGATGGAAACATAATTGGAGAAGCTGATACAACTAAAACACCAGGAGGTTATACTGAAGTTCCAGTAAGTGAGATTCCAGAAGGTAATGAAGAAGAAAGAATAGATGTACCAACTGGTAATGAAACAACAGATACAAGTGATTTAACAGAAGATGCAAAAGATGAATTAGCTAATCAAGTACAAGAAGATATTGATAATGGACTAATCGATGGTTCAGGAGACTTCCAATGGGAAGGATTCTTTGGTGGAGATACACCAACGGAAGTTGCAGTTGAAACACAATCAGTAGCTCCTGCGGTTGAAGCAGTAGTTGAGTCACCAGGACCAACACTATAGGTTATAAGGAGGAAAAAGAATGGAAAATATAACAAATCAAGTACTTGAACTTGGGAATAATAAAAAATATTATATACTAAGACAAGCATTATACAAAGGTACTACTTATTACTTATCAGCAGAGGTTACTGAAGATGAAGAAGACTTTACAAATAAAGTGATATTCTTAGAAAGAGTAGAAAAAGATGGACAATCTTTTGTAAAGGAAGTCAAGGATTCTAAAATATTAGAAGTCTTAGCCAAAAATATTAAATTAGAAGAAGAATAGAGAAATCTATTCTTTTTTGAATAAAAAAAATAAAATCTTTTCAATATATATTTGAAAGGATTTTTATGGCTAGGAATAAAGTTGAAATAACAGGTTTTAACACAAGAGATTTACCATTGCTTAGTAATGATGAAATGACTATCTTGTTTAAAAAGATGAAAGATGGAAGTAAAGTTGCTAGAGAAAAATTAATTGAAGGTAATTTAAAATTAGTATTAAGTATTCTTAAGAGATATCAAAATAGAGTAGATAATATGGATGATTTATTTCAAACTGGATGTATTGGTTTAACAAAAGCAGTTGATAACTTTGATTTATCATATGAGGTCAAATTTAGCACTTATGCGGTATTTATGATTGAAGGAGATATAAGAAGGTATGTAAGAGATAATAATGCTCTTAGAATATCTAGAAGTGTGCGAGAACTTGCATATAAAGTAATAACATACAAAGAAGAGTTTATGAGTAATTTTTCTACTTATCCAACAAATACACAAATATGTGAAGACTTACATATAAGTCCTTATGAATTATCAAACGCAATGCAATGTTTAAGTGAACCAGTTTCTATATTTGAACCAATATATAATGATGGAGGAGATACTATATATTTATTAGATCAAATAGAAGACAAATCTAATAATATTGGATTAGATGACTCTATATCTATAGAGGATGCGATAAAGAAATTAAAGGATAAAGAAAGGGATATTTTAGTAAAAAGATATGTAGTAGGGGATTCACAAACAGAAATAGCGCAAAATATGGGAATAAGCCAGGCACAAGTATCTAGATTAGAAAGTAGTGCACTTGATAATGTTAAAAAATTAATAATGTAATAAATTAATCATATAATTTATTATGAAACTATCAGAATTACAAAAAAAGGATATTATTAATATAAAAGATGGAAAAAAGATAGGGAGAATTATAGATGTAGAATTTGATGAAAAGAATGGATATATGATACATTTTGTAATTGAAAAAGCACATATAGTAAGAAATATCTTTAATAATACAGAAGATATATGTATTAAGTTTAATCAAATTAAAAAAATGGGAGAAGATGTAATACTAATAGATATATTATAAAGAATAAAATCTCATTGAACATTTTTGCCAGTTTTGGCAAAAATGTTCAATTCTTTTATTAAGTATAAGTAGATAGTATCTTTGTTAAAACAAA
>CAYVZW010000016.1:0-3139 GCA_964456325.1 uncultured Clostridium sp.
TGATAAAGATTTATTACAATTAATAAGTGATGAAGTAGATGTTAAATTATTAAAACAAAAAGATTACATAATGATGAACAAAGATACATTCTTTGAAACATATGGTTTAGAACCAATTAAAATGGTAGATTTAAAATCTTTGATGGGGGACCCATCTGATAATATTCCTGGTGTTAAAGGAATAGGTGAGAAAACTGCTTTAACACTACTACAAAAATATAAATCTTTAGATGGAGTATATAATAATATAGATGATATAAGTGGTAAATTAAAAGAAAAACTATTGAATGATAAAGAGTCAGCTTATTTTTCATATAAACTTGCTACTATTTATAAAACAATTGATTTTGATTATAATTTTAAATCAATTAAATATAGAGGAATTGATACTGATAAATTAATAGAAAAATATAAAGAATTGGAATTTAATTCATTTCTTAAAACTATTAATACTAAAACATCATCTAAAGAAACTAAATATGAAATGGTAAAAGGTAGACTTGATATTACAAATGGCTTTAGTTTTTATCTAGAACTTGATGGAACTAATTATCATAATAGTAGTATTATTGGTGCTTCTATTTATGATGGGAATAAGTTATATTATTTAGATAAAGCCGCATTACTTTTAAATAAAGACGTTATTGAAAACTCATTAGTTACTTTTGATTTAAAAAAGAATATAGTTGCATTAAATAAATTAGGTATTAAAGTAACTAGTAATTTTGATACAATGATTGGAGCATATTTATTAGGACTTAATACTAAAGATGATGTTTCTTATTTGTCACAAACTTATGGAAATGAAATAGAATATTATGATAATATAATTTCAAGTAAAAAGAATCTAAGTGAAGAAGATATTATTAGTGCTATAACTAAAAAAGCTAAATTCTTATATGATACATATAAAGATTATAATGATAAGTTAGAAAGAGAAGAATTAAAAGAATTATATTATAATATTGAGCATCCTCTTATATATGTACTTGCTGATATGGAAATAACTGGTATTAAAGTAAAACCTGAAGTTATTGATGAATTAAGGAGTGAATTAAATATTAGAATAGATAATATTAAAAATACTATATATAATTATGCAGGAGAAGAATTTAATATAAGTAGTCCTAAGCAATTAGGAACAATATTATATGATAAACTAGGTATTCCAAAAGGAAGAGGAAAGAATGCAACTTCTACTGCTCATGAAGTACTTATTAAACACAGAAAGAGTCATCCAATTATTGAAAGTATTATTGAATATAGAAATTTATCTAAATTAGTTTCTACATATTTAGATACATTTAATTCATATGTTAAGGATGATGGTAGGATACATACAATATATAAACAAAACATTGCTAGAACTGGAAGACTATCATCAATTGAACCTAATCTTCAAAATATACCTGTTAGATCCGAAGAAGGAAGAAGTATAAGAAAAGCATTTGTTTCTAATGATGATTCAGTATTACTATCTAGTGATTACTCTCAAATAGAACTTAGAGTACTTGCTCATATTACTGATTGCCCTGAACTTAAAGAAGCATTTATAAATGGTGAAGATATTCATACACATGTTGCGAGTGATATATTTGATGTACCAGAAGAAGCAGTAACAAAGAATCAAAGAAGAACTGCTAAAGCTGTTATATTTGGAATAGTATATGGAATAAGTGGATATGGATTAGGTGAAAACTTAGATATAAATCCAAATGAAGCAAAAAAATATATTGAGAAGTATCTTCATAAGTATCCTAAAGTAGATGAATACATGAAGAGTATTGTTGAAAAAACAAGGGAACTTGGTTATGTAAGAACACTATTTGGAAGAAAAAGAGAAATAGAAGAAATTAAAAACACAAATTATTTAATAAGAGCGATGGGAGACAGGATGGCACTAAATACACCAATTCAAGGGACTGCTGCTGATATATTAAAACTCGCTATGATTAAATTATATAATGAGTTAAATGAAAAAAAATATAAAACAAAAATGTTACTTCAAGTACATGATGAATTAATATTTGAAGTACCTAATGATGAATTAGAAGAAATTAAAAAGTTAGTTAAAAATACTATGGAAGGAATATACGAATTATCTGTTCCATTAAAAGTTGAAATAGACTATGGAAGTAATTGGTATGAAGCAAAATAATGAAAGATAAAGTTACAAAATATATGGTAATTAGTTTTATAGCTAATATATTCTTAACTATAATTAAGATTACTTTTGGTATGATTTCTAAAAGTAAAACATTACTTGCTGATGGAATACATTGTTTTAGTGATATGTCTACAGATATAATTGGAATAGCTGGTGCTAAAATATCAAGTAAAAAACCAGATGAAGATCATCCTTATGGTCATGGAAAAGCAGAATATATTACAAGTATATTTATAAGTATATTTATAGTTATTCTCGCTGTTAGAATATTTATGAATTCATTCACACCAACATATAAGATAGATACATATTACATTTTATTAGTATCAATAATATCAATCGCAGTTAAATTTTATGTAAGTGGGTTACTTATAAGAAAAGGAAAAGAGAACAAAAGTAGTATTTTAGTAACAAGTGGTAGTGAAAGTAGATTCGATGTATTATCTAGTGCGCTTGCTTTTGTATTTATTTTACTTAGCTTCTTTAGTGAAGAAATTACATTCTTAAAGTATGCTGATACTGCTGGTAGTATAGTTATATCATTACTAACACTTAGAATTGGTATTAAATTATTTATTGAAAACTTTAAATTATCTTTAGGAGAAGTGGAACTTGATAATAATTCAAATAATGAAATTAAGAATATATTATTAAATTATAAAGAAATTAAAAATATTAGAAGAGTTACTATACTAAAATTTGGATCTTATAGAATGATAATAATAGATATTGAGATGTTAGGCAACACAACTATTAATAGATCATACAAAGTAGATCAAAGTATTAAAAGTGAACTTAGAAATATACATCCAGAATATAAATATATAAATATCAACATAAAACCTTATTCAAAGCAATAATATAAATATTGTTTTAAAATGTATTTTAATGTAATATATAACATATAAAGATTGGAATGAGAATAACAAGAATGGAAAATAAATATAATTTAACAAGAGAAGAAAATGTCTT
>CAYVZW010000016.1:3239-15845 GCA_964456325.1 uncultured Clostridium sp.
ACAAGTATTGATGGTATTGATTTAAATAAGTAATTTTAACACATTTTTATTCTATGAATAGAATAATCTAGGGTGTTAAAATGATTAATTGGTTTATAAATTTAAATTGTATTTTACAAGCTTTAATTGCTACTATATTTACATGGAGCATTACTGCACTTGGAGCTGCATTCGTTTTCTTTTTTAAAAAAATTAATAAATCAGTGATGGATTCAATGCTTGGATTTGCTGCTGGAGTTATGTTAGCAGCTTCATATTGGTCACTTCTAAGTCCGGCTATTGATATGTCTAATTCTTTAAATCTTATTCCATGGTTAGTCATACTTATTGGATTTATTGGTGGTGGTTTATTATTATTTACAGGTGATAAGATATTTGATCACTATGATAAAAGTAATAAAAATGATAAATTTAAAAGAGTATTAATGCTAATAGTATCAATTACATTACATAATATTCCTGAAGGGATGGCAGTAGGAGTTGCATTTGGTTCACTTGCTTATAATTTAGATGGTTCAACTTTAACTTCCGCTTGTATGCTTGCACTTGGAATAGGTCTTCAAAATTTCCCTGAAGGTTCTGCAGTAAGTGTACCACTTAGAAGAGAAGGATTTTCAAGATATAAATCATTTATGTATGGACAATTAAGTGGAATAGTGGAACCAATCTCAGGAGTAATAGGTGCAATATTAGTATTAAAGATTAGATTTCTTCTTCCTTATTTACTTGCATTTGCAGCCGGAGCAATGATATATGTAGTAGTAGAAGAACTAATACCTGAAAGTCAAACAAATAAAAAGAAAAGCCTAATGGCATTATTTACGTTAATTGGTTTTGCAGTAATGATGGTTATGGATGTTGCTTTAGGATAAAAAAATTGATGCGTGAATCAATTCTTTTTAATTGGTTTATTACTTTTCTCTAATGAATTTATATCATCATATATAATTGAATATATATTAGTTATTCTTTTTTCTACTTCAAGCGTTTTATATTTTGAATCATAACTATTTAAAATAGGTAGTTTAATGTCTTTTTTAATAGAGTTTAAATACTTCTGACCATTATTAGTAAATCCAAGTATTCTAATATATTCAATATCATTTACAAATTCATCTTTTCTAAATGAACATAAGATATGATTAAGTATTCTAGATATTTTATTATAAGTGTATCTCTTTGTTTTTATATTTTGAATAAGACTTTCTAATGAATTAGATTCATTAATAACTTTTTTAATTCTTAAGTCTATTCCTTCATCTACTTCAACATATTTTGATAAATCTTGTTCTGATAATATTTTATATTTTAATAATTCAAAATATTTATCATTGTTTATTTTTTTATTCTTTAATAATTTATATACTTCACTTGGTACTTGATGAGAATAGTCTTTATTATTTAATATACTATTTCTTATATTAGAGGCAGATACAACACATGAATTAGATTCTATATCATGAAAATCATTTGTTCTTTTAATATTAATACAATTTATACTATAATTATTTTTTATTATTTCTTTAATATAAGATAATGCAAGTAAATCATTAGGTTCTGTGATAGATGACACTCCAATATCTTTTAAAGCATTATTTAATGCGGTAGGATAGTTATTCCCTTCATCCATATATTTCTTTACCAAGTTATTATATTCTTTATTATTTATTTGCATTTTAGCACTAGAAACAATATCATCAATATTATCTCTTTCAGTTCCAAATACCAATGTATCTATTTTTAAATTATTTAATAAAGAAACTGAATATTTAGCAAATGTATCAGCACTTTGAACTGTGTAAATATAAGGAAGTTCAATAACTATATCAATTCCATATTGAAGAGCTATCGTTGTCTTTTCAAATTTATTTAAAATAGACATGTCTCCTCTTTCAGTAAAAGAAGAACTCATGCATGCAATAATAATAGAATTTGGATACAATTCTTTAATTTTATTTATTTGATATAAGTGACCATTATGAAAAGGATTATATTCACACACAATACCAATTATATTCATTTTATCCCTCAATTCTTTTAATTAATTCATGTACTGAAGATACTTCAGGTACATCTAAGAGTTCAAGTTCACTTCTTGAATCTTTCATCTTAAATCCATTATAACATTCTAACATTCCATAGTCATTAAAATCATTTCCTATTGTGTAAATTCTACTATGACTTATTCTATTAACTTGAGAAATAAAAGCAATTGCTTCCTTTTTATCAGATGGTTCCTTTATAACAAGATATTCTGTTTTGTCATTACCCAAAGTATGTATTTGAGAGTTATTAGTTGTAAAATATAATGATTGTAAAAAACTTATTTCATTTCTAACTTCTTCAAGTATTTCTGGAGTACCTATATTAACAGTACATACAACTTCAGCAACTTCTGTAAAATTTGAAGTTTCATTTCCATAAATATCATGATACTTAATAGATAATATTATTTTTTTTCTATTTAAATATTTTATTGTTTTAATAACTGAAGCAAAAGGAATCAAATTATAATGAATAAGTGAATCATTATTATCAAATATAGATGTTCCATTATTACATATTAAGTAATTATATGGCAAACCATATAATGTAGTTTGCTCTTTAATTGAATTAAAATTTCTACCAGTAGCGAATGCAAAAAGATTTCCATTATTGATAAATATACTTGATGAATCTTTATTTTCACTAATAGAACTTGAATTATTGTCTTCTGCATATGTTCCATCATAGTCACAAACTAATAATTTTTGCATAACTCCCCCTAATAAATTAATGTTTATTATAGCATAATTCTTAAAATATGCAAAATTTTATATAAAAAGCATAAAAATACTTGATATTTTATTTGTTTTATGAGAAAATATGCTAGTCAATGAAGAAATATAATATATTTATATCAAGAAGTGGAGGAATAAAAATGAAATTAGATATTACATTATTTGGTGCATTACCTTTTAGAAGAGTAAGTAAGACAGCTAAAAGACAAAGAAGAACTCATTTAAAGAAAGATGCTCCAACAACTTCAGTTTGTTCTAATTGTGGCGCTACTACTGTACCTCATAGAGCATGTAAGAAATGTGGTTTCTACAAGGGTAAAGAAATGATTAAAACTTCAAAAGAAGAAAAAGAAACAAAATAATTAAGACTTAAAAGTCTTTTTATTTTACTAAAAAAGAATTATAAGCTCATAATTCTTTTGATTTCATCTTCAATTCTATTTACATCACTATCATTTTCATAATGATATTCTATTGTATATGTTTTATCCTCATGAGATTTTTGCTTTGCGGAAGAATAATTTAATTGTAATGTTGATGCTTCTTCATTAATTTCTTCCATATTATTATTAAGTTCAAGAATTGAAGTTTCATTTAAACTTATTTCATATCCTATACTATCAGCTTCGCTTTGATAGAAACTTTTTTCAGCACTTAATGAATCAATTTCTTTATGTATTTCATTTCCATGTTCTTTTGATAGTTCCTCATTTGGAAAATTCTTTTTAAAATCTTTCTTTTCTATTTTACTGACTGTATTTAAATAAGTAGAAAATATTGCTGAAGTTAATAATCCTGAACCTAACACTAAGACAAGTGGGGTAGAAGAAGGATTTATGACTATTGTTAATGTCAAACCAACTAAACTACATGTAAGAACTGTATTGCTAATCTTTTTAAACTTTTCAGTTCTAAAGTGACTAGTTATTAAATTACATATTCTTTGTAATCCTTCGATAGTATCATTAATTCTTTTGATTTTAAGTTCAGCTGTTTTTGATTTTTTCACTAATTCATCTTTCTCTTCGTTTTTTGAATCAAGTTTCTTTAATAGTAATTCTTTTACTTGTTCAAGTTTGCTTAAAATCATTTCATAATTATCCATATAACCCTCCATAAATAATTAATTATTATTATAGCGTTTAAAAGTAGAAATGTAAAGAAATACCATTTTCATTTGCTTGATTAATAATTTAATGTATAATTGTATTAGGAGATGAATATATGAAAGAAGATGTAGTAGAGGCTATTATTGAAATACCTTATAGAAGTAGAAATAAATTTGAAATAAAGGATGGAAAGATTAAATTAGATAGAGTACTTTATTCTGCGATGGGATACCCTGCTGAATATGGATATATAGATAATACAATGTCACCTGATGGGGATCCACTTGATATATTAGTAATCGGAACAGAACCAACATACCCTGGATGTGTTATACCTGCTAGAGTAATTGGATACTTGAATGTAATAGATAGAGGTTTTGATGATTATAAAATAATATCAGTAGTTGATGTAGATCCTAGATATAATGATGTACATGAATTAAACGATTTATCAGATTTTATATTAGATGAAATTAAAAACTTTTTTGAAAACTATAAAACACTTCAAAAGATTAAAGTTGAAGTTAAAGAATATCATGATAAAAAAGAAGCACTTGAATTAATTAATAAATGTAAAAAGTAATTAAGCTGCTGGAGTCCCTACTGGACTCTTTTCATTTGTTTCAAATATAAGTAAGAATGTAACACCAATTACTAATAGTATACTTCCTACATATCTAAGACCGTGTAAAAATATATCACTATTATTGAGAATAGCCTTATTTAATTGATTCTTGTTTCTATTTACAAAATAAATATATATAAGCAATGTAACAACTATTGTAAATGTAAAAATATGTGTTGAAGTGTTTTCACTTGTATTATTTATAATTGATTTTACTTCTATATCATCACCAACTATATTAAGTATACTAATGAAAGCAAATATACCCCATAATATTTTTTCAAAATTAAGTTCTTCTATTTCACTTTCATTATTCATAATGTAATATATGTTATTTGTCTATTTTGTAGATAGATGTATTTTTAATAAAAATGTTGTTTTTTTTGATATTTATGATAAAATTTAATACGTATGGAAAAAGATAAGATAAAAATTTTTTGTATAATAGCTCATATTGATCATGGTAAAAGTACTTTGGCAGATAGGATACTTGATCTTTGTCATGCAGTAGATGAACGTGATAAAAAGGCACAAATACTTGATAATATGGATCTTGAGCGTGAAAGAGGAATAACAATTAAACTTAATGCAGTTGAACTTAAATATAAAGGATATACTCTTCATTTAATAGATACTCCAGGACATGTAGACTTTAGTTATGAAGTTAGCAGAAGTCTTGCTGCTTGTGAAGGAGCTATCTTAGTAGTTGATGCTACTCAAGGAATTGAAGCTCAAACTCTTGCTAATTTATATTTAGCACTTGATTCAAATCTTAAAATAATACCTGTTATAAATAAGATTGATTTACCTAATGCAGACCCTGAAAGGGTTAAAAAGGAACTTGTTGATACAATTGGATTTGATGAAGAAGAAATAATATGTGTATCTGCTAAAACTGGAGTTAATGTTGATAAATTATTAGATGCAGTTATAGAGAAAGTACCTAGTCCTGTAAGTGATAGTAAACTATTACGTGCTCTTATTTTCGATAGTTATTTTGACCCTTATAAAGGAGTTATACTACTTGTTAGGGTAATGGATGGAGTAATCAATATAGGGGATAAAATTAGGTTTATAAATAGTGGTAAAGTTTATGAAGTACTTGAACTAGGGAAACATACTCCAAAAGAATCTAAAAGAGAAAGTTTAAGTGCTGGTGAAGTTGGATTCATAGGAGCATCAATTAAAAGTATAACTGAAGTTGAAGTAGGGGATACAATATGCATAGATGGGGATAATGTTAAGAGTTTACCTGGATATAAAAAAATGTTACCAATGGTATTCTCTGGAATTTATCCAATTGATAGTAAAAAATATGGTAATTTGAAAGAAGCTCTTTTAAAACTTAAATTAAGTGATTCATCTCTTACATTTGAACCTGAAACATCTACTGCTTTAGGATTTGGATATAGATGTGGATTTTTAGGACTTCTTCATATGGAAATAATACAAGAAAGAATTGAAAGAGAATTTAATATTGATATTATTGCAACAAGTCCTTCTGTTATTTATGAAGTTATAATGAGTGATGGAACTAGTACAAATATAGATAGTCCTTCTAAAATGCCTGAACCAAATTACATATCAAAAATACTCGAACCTTATGTAAAAGCAAATATATATTTACCTAGTGAATACATTGGACCAGTTATGGAATTATGTCAAGATAAAAGAGGGACATATATTACTCAAGAATACTTAGATGAAAAAAGAGTATGCCTTCGTTATGAATTGCCTCTTAGTGAAATAGTATACGATTTCTTTGATAAACTAAAAAGTTATACTAAAGGGTATGCATCATTTGATTATGATTTCATTGGAAACAAAGAAAGTAAACTTGTTAAAATGGATATTCTATTAAATGGAGAAAGTGTTGATGCATTAAGTGTTATTGTTCATAAAGACTTCGCATATAAACGTGGAAGAATAGTATGCGAAAATCTTAAAAAGATAATACCTCGTCAAATGTTCCAAGTGCCAATACAAGCATGTATAGGTTCTAAAGTAATAGCAAGAGAAGATATATCCGCAATGAAAAAAAATGTACTTGCTAAATGCTATGGAGGAGATGTTTCACGTAAAAGAAAACTTCTTGAAAAACAAAAAGAAGGGAAAAAGAGAATGAAACAAGTAGGTAGTGTATCTATTCCACAAGAAGCATTCTTAACTATATTAAGTACAGACAATAAAGAGAATTAATGAAAGAATGTAAGAGTGTCATTATACTCTTTTTCTTTTGGAATAATTTCTTCCTTATCAAATAATTCTTTTTTACTAAATAATGTTTTTTCTTTTCTTAAATAAGGTCTTACTTCTTTATAAACTGGTATGGCTTTTTTAATGGTTTTTAGTGTCTTATTAGTATTAGTAACAACCGAACCAATATTTAATTTCTTTACAGTACCTAAAATACTTCCCAACATATCATTCATTATATTCACCTATTAATAGTATATTAAATTTATCAAAAAATGTTTTACTTTAATAAAAACTATGTTATACTTTTATTGTATAGAATAAGAAGGAGGATATTTTTTAATGCCAAAGAAGAATACTAAAAATTCTCCTAATAATAAATCTAAGAAAAAGCCTTTAACTCTTATAGATGTATTTAAATCAATAGGTAAGTTTATTAAAAATATATTTGTTGAATTATTTCTTCTTGTTAAAAGTATTGGATTAGGTATTTTTGGTATATTTGATTTTATAATATCCTTTGTTATTTCTTTCTTTAGTTATTTGTTTTGGGGGAGTAAAATAATAATAACTTTCTTATGGAAATGGGGATTTGAATTTGTATTTACTGAAGTATATAACATGTTCAAAGCTGTTATCGAAGGTTTTACTTATGTATTTCTTATAATATTTAGGGATTTTCCTTTACTCATATATTCTAAAATAAGTAAATATGTTTATGATGGTTATTTATCTATTAAGAGAGCAAATAAAAGTGTTAAAGACAAGATGTCTACTGGAAAAACACTTGATAATACAATTAAAGAATATGTTAAGAATAAATATGAAAATTTATCCTTTGTAAAAGAAGCAAGAGAAAGAAAAGAAGCAAGTTTATCAATATTAACTATTAATCAAACAGGTGCAGATGCTGAAAAAACTGAATCCAAACAAACTTATAGATACTTAGCAAGAAATAAAGAAGGTAAATTAATTACTGGTTATTTTGCTGCTTTAAGTAAATTAGATGTTTACTCGTATTTAATAGATGAAGGACTTGTTGTTTATGAAATAGAAACATCATGGGCTATTAATTTCTTCCATACAGAAGCATCTAGTTTAAAAAGAAAGATGACTAATAAAGATTTGATATTTTGGCTAGCACAATTATCTACATATATTAAAGCTGGTTTTCCTCTTGCGGAAGCAGTTAAGATAATAGCTAAACAGGATAAAAGAAGAAAATATAAAGGTGTATATGATTCAGTAATATATGAGCTTACTATGGGAGGTTCTTTTAGTGATTCGTTAAGAAAACAAGGAAATGTTTTCCCACCTTTACTTGTAAATATGATAAGATCTGCTGAATTAATAGGTGATATAGAGGGAACTCTTGATGAAATGAGTGACTATTATCAAGAGATTGAAGATACTAAGAAAGCTATTATAAGTGCGCTTACATATCCTGTTATTATTTTGGTTTTTGCTGTTAGTGTTATTATTTTCTTACTTGTTTATATTATTCCACAGTTTATTGCTGTATATGAATCAATGAATGCTGAACTTAATCCAATAACAGTATTTACATTAAAAATGTCTAATTACTTACAAGAAAATTGGAGAACATTACTTATATTAATACTTGGAACAATTGTTATATTTGTATGGCTATATAAAAATGTTAAAGCATTTAAAACAGTAGTTCAAACGATTTCTATGAAGATACCTGTAATAGGTAAAATGATTATATATAAAGAACTTAGTATTTTTGCTAGAACATTCGCTACATTAAACAAAAATAATGTGCTTTTAACTGATAGTATTGACATATTAAGAAAAATAACTAATAATGAAATATATAGAGGTATTATGTTTAGAACAATAAATAATCTATTAAAAGGTGAGAAGATGAGTGTATCTTTTAAAGATCATTGGGCTATTCCTGATATTGCTTACTATATGATAACAACTGGAGAATCTACTGGAGAACTTTCGGTTATGCTTGAAAAAGTAGGGGAATATTATCAAAAACAAGAAAGAAATATGGTTTCACAAATTAAAACATTTATAGAACCAGTTATGATTGCATTCTTAGCAGTTGGTGTTGGATTTATACTTGTATCAGTAATTATTCCAATGTTTGGTATATATTCTCAAATTAGTTAGGAGGTTTTTGATGAATGAAGTATTTATAATAATATTAGTAGTAATACTAGGACTTATATTTGGAAGTTTCTTTGCTTGTATGGGATATAGAATTCCTAATAAAGTGAAGTTGTCTGTGACAAGAAGTTTTTGTCCCAAATGTGGTAAGACATTAAAATGGTATATGAATATACCTGTTTTATCATTTGTATTTTTAGGAGGTAAATGTGCTTACTGTCATAAACCAATTAATTATATTTATCCTTTTATTGAAATTACAACTGCCTTATTATTCTTATGTAATTATGTAATGTTTGGATTTGGAATGGAGTTTTGGCTCTCTACTATAGTAACTGGCGCTTTAATGGTAACAATAGTAAGTGATTTTCTATATTTTTATATATCGGATAGAGTATTATTAATAACTGGAGTTCTTTCTGTTATTGTATTATATATCTATACTGGGTTTAATAATACATTTAATCATATATTATGTGGAATTATATTATTTATAATAATGTATTTAATTAAATTATTAGGCAATAAGATATTTAAAAAAGAATCACTTGGAGATGGGGATATTAAATTAATGGGTGTTATTGGTATAATAGTAGGTCTTACTAATAGTTTTGTTACATTATTTATTGGTTCACTTCTTGGACTAGTATTCTCATTTATAATAATTAAAAAGAATAAAGAAGGTATTATTCCTTTTGGACCATTTTTATTAATAGGGGCTTTAATAACTATGTATTTTTCAAACATAATTGGACCACTAGTTGATAAGTTAATATTGTAATGTAAAACTTGGTATAAAAAATTGATTTATCTATTTACTTTATGAAATATTTGTGATAAATTATATATAAAGATATGGAGGTATCTTATGATAAAGAAAATGAAGTATTTATTTATTGCTACTTTAATGTTTGTTTTACCAGTAGTAATAAATGCTGCAACAGTTACTGTATGTTCTAGTGAATGTGACTATACTACAATAAGTGCTGCATTAAGTCATGTATCAACGGGAGACACACTGAGTGTTACGTCTGATATGACAGCGGCTGATCTTACATTAAAATCAGGAATTACTCTTGATATACCTACTGGGGTAACTATTACTCTTAATGGAACTAACAAAGCTGAGGCTGGAAGTAGTATTAAGAATAATGGATTATTTGTAGTAAATGGTACGTTGGATATTTCTGGAATAGGTTATGGAACAAGTGGATTAATATCTAATCAAGCTGGTAAGATGACTATTAAGAAAGATGCATCTGTAAAATTTATGGATATATGGAAAGGTCATTGGTCACCAAAAACCACTTCTGTAATGTTTACTGGATGTGAAGAAGGCGCAACTATATACGTAAAAGATGAAGCATATGTTTTAAATGCTGCTAATTGGGATGGTGCAATTCTTGTTGGTGAAACGTATTATGCAACATTACCATTAGCGTATGCGGCAGCTACTGCTGGTTCTACAATTAAATTGTATGCTGATGCAAGATTATTAGAAACATTAAATATTAATAAGAATCTTGTTATTGATTTAAATGGACACGACATTTTTGCTCCAGAAAGAGTAATAATGGTTCAAGGAGCATCATTTGAATTAACTGGAAAAGGAAAAGTGTATGAAACTTCTGCAAATTATGGAGCAATAAATATTAAAGGTTCTAATGTAGAAACTAATACAAATTATACATATGTTAAAGTTGGAAAAGATGTTACTTTACAAGCATGGGCACCAATATTTATTACACCTTATGAATCATCTGGAAATCCTTATGCTTATGGAGTTAAAGTTGATACATATGGAACATTAATAGCAAAAGATGATGGTAGTGGAGAAGGAAGCCATGGTATATATGTTAATGGACAAATACAACATACTACTAATTATCCAGTTATAAATGTTCATGATGGATCAACAATTACTTCTGAAGGTCCTGGAATATTTGCGGCTGGATATATTGAACTTAATATTGGAAAAGCTAGTATAACTGGTACTCATTCAGGAATTGGATTTAAAGCGGGAAAACTTACTATAGATGGAGCTACAGTTAAAGCTACTGGCGCTAAAACTACTCCAGTATGTTATAGTAATGGTATTAAGCCTACTGGTGCTGCACTACAATTAGAATCAAATAGTGGTTATGCAGGAGAACTTGAAATTAACATTAAAGGTGGAAGCTTTAAGAGTGATAATGCTAATGCTGTAATTGAATATCTATGTGGAAAAACTACAACAAGTATTAAGACAATATCAATAAGCGGTGGAGAATTTATTTCAGGACAATCAAGTAATGTATTTAATTTCTCTGATGCATTTAATGAATCAAAAGTAAAATTTATTACAGGTGGTAAATTTAATACATCACCTGGAACATATGTAGCAGAAGGATATAAGAGTTCAATTAGTAATTTTGACTTTATAGTATCTAAAGCTGCTGCTGTACCTACTGGAACTGTAAAAATATCTGGAACTATAACAAATGGTGAAGATGCAGTAGTACAATTAAAACAAGGTGGAGTTGTAGTTAAAACAACTATATCTGATGGAGATGGAAAATATACTTTAAGTAATGTTGCTGCTGGTGTATACAATATTTCAATATCTAAATATGATAGAAATCAACTTGAATATGTTGAAGTTGGTAAAAGTGATGTTTCAATGAATATTACATTTGGAACTAAGAATTTAGAAGTATTCTTAAATAGTGAAGCTCCTGATGTAATGATTAATAGAACAGATTATATTCACTCAAACAATGTTCAAATTATGGTAGCTAAAGAAGAAAGTGGAACATTTGTTGAACCTGAAAATAGAATTAAAGCTCTAACTACTGAAAAAGCAATAATGATATTATTATCTATTAATATTTTAGATAATCAAAATGGTGGAGATTTTATTACTGAAACTGATGGTGTTCTAGAATTTGCATTTAGTTTTGATAGCAAAGATAAAGAAAACATTGGAGTAATTAGAGATCATAATGGTCAAGCAACTAAATTTGAAAAGTTAACTGCAAAACCAGCTAGTGGCGATGCAGAAGATGGAACATTCTATGTAGATGCAACTAATAAATTATTATATGTATATGCTAGTGACTTCTCATTATATGGAATTACATATACAAGCGCTGCAAACCCTAAAACATTTGATGGAATAGATATCTATGTGTTAATAGGAATAATTAGTTTATTAGCAGTTGGATGTTCATGTTACTTGATTAAAAGATATAATTAGTAAGCAAAATGCTTACTTTTTATTTACATTCATAAATTAAGATGTTATAATATTCATTAGTTTGGAAGAACAAATGAGAAAGACGTTATATAATGATGTTCTAAAGAGAATTAACGATTGGTGTGAAGTTAATAGACTAATTATATATGAATCACTTTTGATGTTATTTATGGATAATATAAATACGATTGTCTTGCGTTAAAAGAATAAGTTAAAAATAGGATGGTACCGTCTTTATGACTCCTTGTGCTGTCCTTTTATTTTTGGAGGAAATATGAAAAAATTTAAAAGTTTAGAAAAATGTTCTATTAAGGAAAGTGAAGATAAAATTAATCTTTATTGGGATAAGATTAATGTCTTAAAGAAAACTATTGAACATAGAGATGGATGTGATTCATTCATATTTTTTGAAGGGCCACCTACAGCAAATAATATGCCTGGAGTTCATCATGTTTTAGCACGTGATCTTAAAGATTCAATATGCAAATATAAAACTATGAAAGGTTTTAAAGTAAATAG
>CAYVZW010000017.1:0-15033 GCA_964456325.1 uncultured Clostridium sp.
ATACAATTTTTGCATCTGTTTTAAATGAAAAAGAAGACTCATACTCATTAGATGCTATTAATAATGATAATGAAATTAATTATGTTAATGAGTATATAGATAAACTTGTAGAAGAGGAGTAAATTTCTATGACAATAAAAGATTTTATTACAAAGTATGCTCCGGGTATGTCAGATAATGAATTTATGGTTATTTGTAATAGTATAGGTATGAACTTATCATATGGATATGATAAAAATACTGCTTTAAATGATGCTCAAATTAATAGATTAATAACTAATAATAGAATAAATACATATAGAATAAGCACAACAATTATTAAAGATCATGATAATTTATTAAATGAATATGATGAAACTTTAAGATACTATGATAGTTTACTTGCACATGATCCTGATCATCCAGAAAAAGATAAAATTCTTCCACAAGATAGAAAAGGTCTTCAAGAAATTAGAGACAGACTGGGTAAAGAAAGATATGAGTATGCTGGCTTTGTAAGTGCAATGAATGCAAGAAATACCTCTAGTTATAATAATTCATTATATGATTCCTATGGTGGATATGGATCTATCATAGATAATTCTATTGCTCAAGCTTATGTTGACTCGAAGCAAGATAAAATTGAAAACAAAGAAACTAAAATAAATGAGAACTTTGAAAGGCTTAATGATTTAGAAGAAAAATTGAATGATGCTAGAACAAATAGAAAGAAGAAGGCATATCAAAAAGAAATAGAAAAAGTAAGAAATAAAATTCAAATATTACAAAATAAAAAAGGTAAAATTGAAACAAAACAAAGAAGAGTAATAAACAGGAATGCTAAAAGATTAAAGAGTAGAATGGAAAATAACTTAAACATTAATTTATCAGAAGCAAGAAGAGAAGGAGCATATGTTGTAAGTAGAAGAAATACGCAAAGTAAAATAGATGATGTTAAAAGTGATTATGATGTTAGTAAACACGAGCTTGAAGAATTAAGAAAGAGTAACAAAATTGGTGATAAATTTAAAGCTGTAGGGAAAAAGCAAGAAATAAAAGCTTTAGAAAGAGACAATAAGAAATTAGAAAGTAAGATGGATTCTCTTAGCAGAAAAAATGGTAGAGCAGAAATTATTAATCAATTTCATAGAGAGATGCATTCTTATGTATATAATTAATAGGAGGTTTTGATGTCAGATACACAGTATACAACTCAAAAAGAACAAACAGATGGAAGTTATTATTATGAAGTTCATGTACCAGAAGGCGTAACTCCAACTTCAATTCATGTATTTACTACGGGGGCACATGGTTATCCTGCGAATGGTGATTTTTTAACTGAAAATGATTTAAGCTCTGATACTATTTATATTATTTTACCTGCATATGCTGAAGAGAAAGCCCAAATGTCAGCAAAAGAATATGCAAAAATGATAGAAAAGTTAGCGATACAATATAATATTGCGCCTGAAAGTATATCAGTTGCTGGTTATAGTATGGGCTCTAACGTTGCAGCATCGACTTTTGCTTGTTTAGTTGAAGATGGTTATAATATACCTTTCTACATTCATATTTCTGCGAATTCTTCGACAGTTACAAGAGAAGCATATAAAAGGGTTGCAGAAGTTTATAAGGATTCTGATTATGCACCACCATTTATTTATTTTAGTGATAACACAAATGAGAGAAATAGAAATTTAAGTTGGGCTAATGAATGTTGGCCTGGGGATATTATAGAGTTTTATAATAGAGAGGGTAGGCATAATTCACAATTAGCTTATCTACAAAATAATCTTTTAGATTTCTTATCTGGAAAATCTGATCTTACTAATTTTGATGCATTCGAGTTAGTAACTGTATATAAGAAAAATGCAGATGGTACTCGTACACCTGTAACTTTTACAACTTTAGAAGAGTTTGAAGCATATTTTTTAAAGTTTAGAAGTTTTTTATCCCCATCTTTAGCTCTATTTTCATTAAAGAACGATGATTCAATTGCACTTAAAAGTGATCCTGCAAGTTTACAAGACTATATTAACAATATTAAATATGTTATTAAGAGTTCTTCAATTCAAGACCAAAATGTAAATTCTACATATGAAAGTACAACTGAAATTCCATCTAAAGTAAGTGAGATTATTAAAATGTATATTGGTGCAACTAAATTATTATTAGGAAAAATTACTTGTGATTTATATTGGATTGAAAATGTAAGTGATAATATCTCTTCAATGGATGAATATTTACAGAAATTATTAGATGATGTAAAAGAAGCTAATGTAATTCCTGAAGCAACTACTAATACTGCCGATACACCACTTCCAAGCGGATTTGGCGGAGTACAAAGAGAAGAGGTATTATAAAATATGAAAGTATATAAGAGTGAATTTGAAACAGCACAAGCTGATATCAAATTATTAAATTATGATGATGATTTAGATGATTTAAAAATCAGCTTACTTGACTTTATTGAAAATGATGTTAATGATAGTGGACCTGGTTATGATAAAATTAAGAAATTTTTTAATACAGTCACTATTCCTATTTGTGATAAAAGAAAAGATGCATATAATAATCTTCTTGAAGGTTCATCAGATGCATGTTCATCATTATCTAATTATGTTGGATCTAATACATATTTGGATACAGATGAGTTAGATTCTATTATTGCTAATTATAATAGTGCATTGTCATCTTATCGTGAAGCACGCGCACAATATAAGATAAATCAAGAAAAAGAAAAAAAATCCACTTTGGTTGAAACATACAGAGGATATTTGGATAATGCAAGTACATTAAAGGCATTAATAGATATATTAAAAGGTTTACCTGCTGCAGATGCTACGGCTTCAGGCTATGTTAAACAAGCAGATGAATTAGTTAGCGAATATTTAAAAATGGTTAATAATTATGGTGGATTTTCTGGGAATTTAAATACATATACTTATTCACCTTCTGATGTTGATGCAGGAGGTGATACAACTTATGATGGTGACTATCCAGATTATGATGATGGTGGTTATAATATTAATAACCCATTAAATTCAACTAATCCTGTTCAGGAAATGGTTTCTGCACTTACACCTTTGGTTGGTTTAACTGCTTCTCAATTAAATGAATTAAACTCTGGATTTAATACAAATAACAACTATGAAGATGCAGAAGATTGGAATACAATGTTTGTTAACGATTTATTAAATAGTAATGAATCATTAAATGAAGTAATGCAAGATTATTATAAAGACAGTGAAAAATACCCTGATGCATATACATCTGCATCTAGTCTTATGAATTATTCAATAGATAATGATAATATTTCATTTAATTGGAGTGACTCTTCACTTGAAAAAGCAAATGTTTCTAATGACAATTCATATGAGCCAAAAATGGGAGATTTAGTTTTCTTTGATACAAATAGATCATTTAATGGTGATCTTTCTGATACATCTTCTGCTAATAGGGTTGCTGTTGTAGAAAGTGTCGGTACAAGAATAGCAGAAGATGGAACTACCAAAAGTACAATGACTATTGTTGAAGGAAATTTTGGTGATGACTCGACATCCAGCACTGTTGTTAGAAGAACTATTGATGTAGAATCTTCTGATATCTTAGGGTATAGTACAATAACAGTCCCCGAAGTTGAAACAACAAATAATATATAAAATTGATGCGATTGAAATTACAATTAAAAAAATGATAATCACAAATTATCATTTTTTCTTATATTCCAAGTATTGAAGTAGCAATTTTAAAGTAAACCATTAAAGATAATGCATCTACTATTGTAGTAATAAATGGACTTGCCATAACAGCTGGGTCAAAACCTATTTTTTTTGCAAGCATAGGCAAAGTGCATCCAATTATTTTAGCTATTACCACAACGAATATTAATGTTGAACAAACAACTAATGCAACACTCATTGTTACTTTATCAATTAGCATTAGTTTTGCAAAATTACAAATTGCTAGAGCAAGACTTACTGCAATTGCAACTCTTAACTCTTTCCATATTATTTTAAATATATCTTTAAACACTACGTCTCCCAAAGATAAACTACGAATAATTGTTACACTTGCTTGTCCTCCTGCATTTCCTCCGGTATCCATTAACATTGGAATAAATGATGTTAATATTACGCAAGAAGCTAAAGCTGCTTCATAATGTTGGATTATTTTACCAGTAAACGTTGCAGAAACCATAAGAAGTAATAACCATGGAATTCTACTTTTAAATATCTCAAATATTGATTGTTTTAAATAAGGTCTTTCACTTGGTAAGATAGCGGCCATTTTTTCAATATCTTCAGTTGCTTCTTCTTCGATGATATCTACTACATCATCAATGGTAACAATACCTACAAGTTTATTCTCTGAATCTACTACCGGAATAGAAGTAAGGTCATATTTTTGTATAGTACTCGCAACATCTTCTTGGTCGGTGTGTGTTGATACTGAAAGAACATCTTCATCCATTATATCTATTATTTTTTTAGTATCATCGTTTACAACTAAATCTTTTAATGTTACTCTTCCTATAAGTTTTCTCTTGTCATCCGTAACAAAACAAGTATCAATTGTTTCTTTATCATCATATTCTTTTTTAATTTTATCAATTGCTTCTTTAACTGAAATATTACTTTTAAAGTCAAAGTATTCAATAGTCATTATACTACCAGCAGAATTATCTGGGTATCTTAGTAGTGTATTAATGTCTCTTCTAGTATCCGCATCTACTTTACTTAATAATTTACTTACTATATTCGCAGGCATTTCATCCATTAAATCAGTTGCGTCATCAGCAGACATTTCATTAATTATCTTAACAGCTTCAGAATCAGATAAGGAAGATATAATATCCGCTTGCGTATCTGTCTCCATGCATGAAAACACGTCCGCAGCTATATCTTTCTTTAACAATCTAAATATTTTAATTAATTCTTTCGGAGGAAGATCCTCTATTATTAAAGCAATATCATGCTCATTTAATTCATCAAGTATTACTTTAATTTCTTGATATTTCTTTTCATCAACTAATAGTTCTATTTTTTCAGCCATTTCATCAATATTTTCCATTTTATTCTTCTCCCTTCCTTTTCGCTGTAATTATAGCATAATTATGATATAAAGTGTCAATTTTTTTACTATTTATTTTGATTTTATTATATTTTCTAGTATAATGTTTTTTGAGGAGTCATAATGAAAGAAAATATACCTGAACATGTTGCGATTATATTAGATGGTAATGGTAGATGGGCTAAAAGAAGAAATTTGCCTAGAACTATGGGACATAAAAAAGGATTTGAAACTTTAAAGAAAACAAGTACATATATATTAAAAAAAGGAGTTAAATTTTTAAGTGTTTTTGCATTTTCAACTGAAAACTTTGCAAGAAGTAAAGAAGAAGTTGACTATATAATGAATTTATTTGTAACTAAGTTTAGAAGTGAAATAGATTATTTTAATAAACATAATGTTAAAGTTGTTTTTTCGGGACTTAGAAATCCACTTACAGATGAAGTGTGGAATGGAATGAATGAATTAAAAGAAGCAACTAAGAATAATACTGGAGGAATATTTAATATATGTTTAAATTATGGAGGACAAGCTGAAATAGTTGAAGCAACTAAAAAGATATCTATTCTTTATAAAGAAGGTAAAATAGATATTAATGATTTAACTACTGAAAGCTATTATAAATATTTATTTAATGATTTACCTCCGATTGACTTTATGATTAGAACAAGTGGAGAACTTAGACTTAGTAATTTTATGCTATATAGTTTAAGCTATGCAGAATTATATTTTACTGAAACATGTTTTCCTGACTTTGATACAAAAGAATTTGATAAAGCATTAAGTGAATATCAAAGAAGAAATATTACTAAAGGAACAGTAAAGTAATTAAAAAGAAGTCTTGAACTTCTTTTATTATTATTTTGGCGAAGGCAGTGAGATTCGAACTCACGAAACAAAAAATGTTTACTTGTTTTCGAGACAAGCTCGTTATAACCACTTCGATATGCCTTCATATTGAACATTATATCACTAATATAATGACAAAACACGAAAAATTTGATAGAATATAAGTGTAAGGAAGTGAAGAATATGTTAAATGATGAAACAACAGTTGTTGATACAGATACTATCGTAGATGTTAACACTAAAAATACATTAAGAAATATATGTGAAGACTTACAAGAAAGAGGATATAATCCAGTTAAACAAATAGTTGCATATTTAATTAGTGGAGATCCTGGTTATATATCAAGTTATAAAGAATGTAGGAGTAGAATACTAGACTTCAAAAGAGAAGATATTATTGAAGTAATGCTAGTTAGTTTTATAAAAAAATGACATATTTAGGATTAGATTTAGGAAGTAAAACTTTAGGATTATCTATTAGTGATAAGTTAGGTATTATCGCAACACCACTTATAGTTTTAAGGTATGAAAGTTACGAAGAGTTAATGGATAAATTAAATGAAATCGTAGTATCTAGAAATGTGAATGTGTTAGTGCTAGGTAACCCACTTAATTTAAATGGAACTATGTCTAAAAGAAGTGAAGAAACAATTAAATTCAAAGAATTAATTGAAAACAAATATGATTATAAAGTGATACTTCAAGATGAAAGATTATCAACCATTGAAGCTGAAAACTTACTTATAAAGAATAATACAAAAAGAAAGAATAGAAAAAAAGTCATTGATAAAATGGCTTCAACTATTATACTTCAAACATATTTAGATAGGAGTAGAAATGAAAGATAACACTCTAACATTTAAAGATAAAAATGGTAAAAAGAAAGAATATAGAATACTCTTTGATATAGAGAGTAAAGAAGATAAAAAAAATTATGTTATTTATACTGATGACTCTAAAGATAAAAATGGAGAAATCAAAGCATATGTTTCAACATATGAAAGAAGTGAAAAAGGTAACATGGTTAAATTCAAACAAGTTAAAGATAAAGAAGAATATGAATTTATAGATAAAATATTAAATTCATTACAGTAGGAGAATAAATGAAGAAATTATTGGGAATAATTATAGCAATAATAATTGTTGTTTTAGTTGGGGCAGTAGGTGGATATTTTTATTTTACATCCGCACCATCTAAAAACGCAGAAAGTGTGAATATATATGTAAGTGAAGGAGAAACTTATAGTACAATAGGAAGTTTATTAAAGTCTAATGGACTTATTAGAAATGAACTTGTATATAAAATATATATTAAACTAAATCCTCCTAAAGATTTAGAATATGGAGATTATGTATTATCAACTGGAAGTAATTTAAAGGACTTAATCGCAACATTAGAAAAAGGTAGTGTTAATTTATCAGAAACAAAATCATTGACATTTGTAGAAGGTAAAAACATGAGATACTTTATTGAAAAAGTAACTAAAGAATTTAATATTACAGAAGAAGAAATATTAAATAAACTTAGTAGTGAAGAATACTTAGATGAACTAATAAATAGATATTGGTTTTTAACAGAGGACATTAAAAATAGTAATATATATTATTCACTTGAAGGATATTTATATCCAGACACATATGAATTTTATACAAATACATCTATTGGAAATATATTTGAAACAATGCTTAATAATACTGAAAAGAAATTATCTCCATATAAGAGTGAAGTAGAGAATAACAAATATACTATTCATGAAATGATTACACTTGCTTCAATTATTGAACTAGAAGCAGGAAATGCTACTGATAGAAAAGGAGTAGCTGGAGTATTTTATAATAGACTTAATGATGGATGGAGTCTTGGAAGTGATGTTACGACATATTATGCATCTAAAGTTGAGCTATGGAGTAGAGACTTAAAGAAAAGTGAACTTAATGAATGTAATTCATATAATACTAGAGCATCTTGTATGGCAGGTAAATTACCAGTTGGACCAATATGCAATCCAAGTATTGATTCATTAGTTGCTGCGATAGAACCTACAAGTCATAATTATTATTACTTTGTAGCAGATAAGAATGGTAAAACATATTTTAATACCTCTGAATCAGGTCATACTAAAACTGTTAATGAATTAAAAAACTCAGGATTATGGTATGAGTACGAATAGTGAATTAATTCAAGAATTAAAAGAATATGCTGAAATTAATAATGTACCAATAATGATTGAAGATACACTTAATTACATAATTGATATAATAAAAAAGAATAATGTTAAGTCAGTTTTAGAAGTGGGTACGGCGATAGCCTATTCAACTATAATATTAAGTGATTATGTAGAAGATATTACTAGTATTGAAAGAGATGAAAATAGATATAACTTAGCTATAAACAATGTTAAAAGAAGTAATAAAAATAATATTAAACTTATATTAGGCGATGCATTAGACGTAAACATAGAACCCAAATATGATTTAATAATTATAGATGCCGCTAAAAGTCAAAATATAAAGTTTTTTGATAAATATAAGAATAATTTAAATGATAGTGGAATATTAATAGTAGATAACATGAATTTTCATGGACTTGTTCATAGTAAAGAATATATAGAGAGTAAGAATTTAAGAAGCATGGTAAAAAAGCTTGAAATGTTTTGGAATTATATAGATTCAGTAAGTGGTTTTGACGTTAAACATTTAGATATAGGAGATGGAATTGTAGTATGCAAAAAGATAAATATTTAATATTACCTAGAAGTAATAAATTAGACGAATACACTAAGTATGAGTTTAATTCTTTTATTTTACCACTTAAAGGTTATTCTATTGGATATGATACATATTTTACCTTGGAAGAAATTAATGAGTTATCAAAAAAATATAATGTGTTTGTACTTATGAATAAATTCTTACATAGAAGTATTTCTTCATTTAGAAAGCTATATCCTAAGTTTAATAAAAACATAAACTTCATTGTTGAAGATATTGGACTTACTGATGTAATAGATAAAGAAAGATTAATACTCAATGAAAATCATATTGAATCAAACTATTCATCAATTAATTATTTAAATACTCTTGGTATAAAAAACATAGTATTAAATAATGATCTTACTATAAAAGAAATTAAAGAAATAAGAGAAAAAACAGATAGTAAATTATTCTTTTTCCTTATAACTAGAAATATGCTTTTATATTCAAAAAGAAATTTATTAAGTAATTATAAAGAGTATTATAATATTAATAATAAAGATAATAGACTAGTAATAAATGAAGAAGTTTCCAAAATTACACTTGAAGTAAATGAAGAAGATGATGGTACTACTATAAGAACAAGAAAACTATTTTCTGGAAATAAATATATAAAAGATTTAGAATCGTTAGACTATTTAATAATTGATACTAATTCAATGAGTGATATTGAACTTAATGTAACATTGAAATATTATAATGATGAAGAACTTATTAATGTATTAGATACAGATTATAATTTCTTAGAAAATGATATTAAGTATAAGGTAGGTGATATAAAATGAAATATGAATTATTATTACCTGCTGGTGATTTAGAAAGATTTAAGTTTGCTTGTCTTTATGGAGCTGACGCAGTATATTTTGGTGGATATGACTATAGTTTGAGGGCTAACGCAAATAATTTCTCGTTAGAAGATATTAAAGAGGCAACTATTTATGCACATAAGTTAAATAAGAAAATATATATTACTGTAAATATGATATTTCATAATGAAGATTTAGGTGGGTTAGATAAATATTTAATTAAGCTTAATGAATTAAAAGTAGATGCACTTATAGTAAGTGATTTTGCAGTAATAGAAGCAATTAAAAGATTAAAATTATGTACTCCATTCTTTATATCTACTCAAAAATCAATTACAAACTTAGAAGCTATTAAATTTTATAAGTCTTTAGGGGCATATAGAGTAGTTCTAGCAAGAGAATGTACAAGAGATGATATAAAATATATTAAAGATAATATCGATACAGAAACCGAAGTATTTATTCATGGTGCGATGTGTACTTCATATAGTGGAAGATGTGTATTATCAAATTATATTACAAAGAGAGATTCAAATAGAGGTGGTTGTGCTCAAATATGTAGATTTGTATTTGATTCAGGAACTGATAATGATTTTACAATGTCATCAAAAGACTTAAATATGGTTGATTACATAAGTGATATGATGGATTTAGGAATAGAGTCATATAAAGTTGAAGGAAGAATGAAGAGTCTTTATTATATAGCTACTGTCGCTAATGCATATAGAACTATAATGGATAAAAAAATAGATGGTAGTCTAGATAAAGATACAATAACATATTATAAAAGAGTACTTGAAAGATGTTCAAATAGAGAAAATATTCCACAATTCTATAATGGAATTCCTGGAGTTGAAGGTGAATACTTTAATGGAAGAAAAGAAGTAAGTAATCAAGATTTCTTAGGATTAATAATAGATTATGATAAAGAAACTATGTTAGCAACAGTTGAACAAAGAAATAAATTTTCAGTTAATGATATTGTTCAAATATTTGGACCTAATGTTTTACCTACAAATATGACTATTGATAGTATAATATCTTCAAATAATGAAACAATAGATAGTGCGTGTCATGCGCAAGAAATAGTTAAAATTAAGGTACCATTTGAAGTACATAAGTATGACATTATGAGAGTCAATATTTCTTGACATTTATATTCAAATGTGATATCATTTTATACATGCAAAGGAGAGAAGAAACATGAAGAAAAAAGAGATATTTCTTACAGCAGAAGGTAAGAAAGAACTAGAAGATGAATTAAATTATTTAAAAACTAGTAAAAGAGAAGAAGTTACACAAACATTAAAAGATGCTAGAGCTCTAGGTGATTTATCTGAAAACTCAGAATATGAACAAGCAAGAGAAGATCAAGCGAATTTAGAAAAGAGAATTGTTGAGATAGAATATACTCTAGAACATGCAACTATTATAGATAAAAAAGCAGATGATGGTAAAGTTAGTGTTGGATGTGAAGTTCAAATAAAATATGATGGTGATGATGATGACATTGAAACATATACGATTGTTGGAAGTCAAGAAGCAGATCCATTTAATAATAAAATATCAAATGAAAGTCCAATAGCTTCAGCTATATTAGGAAGAAAAGCAGGAGATACTGTTGAAGTATGCAGTCCTGATGGAATGTACAAAGTAAGCATTGTAAGAATAAGTTAATTATTCTTTTTTGTGTTATAAGGAGGAGGTTTAATGGAAAAAATTAATAATATTGAAAATTGCATAGGACAAAAAGTAAACATTAATGATATATGTCATATGACTAATGGTGAGTGTTTAGAAACAGTGGAAAATGGAATTTTATGTGAAACTATAAAAAACGAATATGTTTTTCTCGAAACAAGAGGTTTCCCACTAATCCATTATAGTGGAGGAGTATCTAAAATCACTCTTGAAGATGGAACACTAATTTATTATAATCCTAGAATAGCAAGTGGTGTTATTCCTAAAACTATTGAAGGAGTTCTTAGAGAACAAAAAATAATGTATGGTAGTGAAGAAGCAATAAGAATAAGCAAGAGAAGAGCTAATGAGATTGAATGGAAAAATCCATTTTTAGCTGAAGAATATAAAAGAAAATTAAAATTATAAAGGAGAATCAAATGAAAGAAAAATATGTATTAGAATTAAAAGGAAAAGAATGGAAGAATTGTCTAGATGTAACTTATGAAAGAAAAAAGAAAGACATCAAAATGGATGGATTTAGAAAAGGACAAGTTCCACAAGAAGTATATATAAAGAAATATGGTATTGAATCATTATATATGGACGCTATTGATATGGCAGTTGATATATTATATGCTAAACTAATGAGTGATCCTAAAACTGTAACACCAGCAGCAACTCCAGGAATTGAAGTTCAAGATATAGATAAGAATCATGTTGAAATAGAATTTAGTATTGTACCTGTTCCAAAAGTTAAAATGGGTAAATATAAGAATTTAGGTGTTAAAAAAGATACTCCTGAAGTTACTGAAGAAGAAATAGAACATGAACTTGGTCATATAAAAGAACAATTCGTTGAAGTTAAAACGCTAGATGAAAAATCTAAAATTAAAGATGGACATGTTGCAGTAATAGACTTTGAAGGATTTCTTAATGGAAAAGCATTCAAAGGTGGTAAAGGGGAAGATTATTCTTTAACTATTGGATCTCATACATTTATACCTGGATTTGAAGAAGGATTAGTTGGACTTAAAAAGGGAGATAAAAAAGATTTAGTTATTACATTCCCTGAAAGTTATCAATCAGAAGATTTAAAAGGAAAAGAAGTAACATTTAAAGTTGAAGTTAAAGATGTTAAAGAAAGAACTTATCCTAAATTTGATGAAGAATTCTTTAAAGATTTAGGAGTAGGTGGAGTAAATAGTGAAGAAGAACTAAAGAACTATATAAAAGAGAATTTAATTGCTGAAAGAACTAAAGAAATAGATGATACTTATTTATATAAATGTTTAGATAAAGTAAGAGAAACATCTGAATATGAAGTACCTGAAGAAATGACTGAGGATGAAACTAATAGAATGGTTAAAGAATTCTCACAAAAACTTGAAATGCAAGGATTAAAATTAGAAGATTATTTAACATTCTCTGGATCTGACATGGATAAATTTAAAGCTTCAATAAAAGATGACGCTAATAAGAGAATTAGTTATAGATTACTTATTGATGAAGTGGTTGCAGAAGAAAAACTTGCTATAAGTGATAAAGAATTAGATGAAGGCATTAAAGAAGCTTGTAAGAACTATGGAATAACAGAAGAAGAATTCATTAAAGAAATAGGATCTAAAGAAATGTATAGATATGAATTATTAATGAAAAAAGCATCTGATGTTGTTACTAGTAATGATAAAAAAGAAAAATAATGTAAAATGCTCGTTAAATGAGCATTTTTATTTGTATTTAATTATTATTTATTTTATACTTTAAATAGGTGGTATTATGAAATATATTATAATTGTTGGAGTAGTATTAATTGTAATAATTGTATTAGTATTAATTACTGTTTCTAAAAAGAAAGAAGATATTGTACCTACTAAAATAGAAGAAGATAATAATTTAAATGCAGCTGATGTGAATATGATGCAGGGAATTAATGAACATGGATTTGCATCTAAAGGTGTTTCATCTAGTAGAATTCCTATACCTGACTTTAAAAAGAATGAACCAATAGGATATAAAGATACTAGTCATGTTCTTAATAATACTGGAGATGCTATAGCAAAAGATGCTAATAATTCAAACAATTAAAAATATAGGTAAGTCCTATATTTTATTTTGGATCAATAAGAGTTAAAGAAACTTTATTTTTATCTTTATTTATATCAAGAATATAACAAGTAACAATATCTCCAACACTTAATATTTCAGAAGGGTGTTTAATATATTTATTAGTTATTTTAGATATATGTACAAGAGCATCATCATGAAGACCAATATCAATAAATGCACCAAAGTCAACTACATTTCTAACTGTTCCTTGAAGCTTCATTCCAGTAGATAAATTATCAATAGTTAATATATCACTTTTAAGAATAGGGGTATCATAGTTATCTCTATAATCTCTATTGGGTGTTTTAAGAGAAGTAATAATATCTTCTAAAGTATATAAATCTATACTCAATTCTTTACTTGTTTTATTTTTATCTAATTTATCAAGAGCATTTATTAATTCTTTAGAACCAATATCATTAACAGTCATGTTTATACTCTTTAGTAAATCATTTGTTTTAATATAACTTTCAGTATGAATATTAGTTTTATCAAGAGGATTAGTTCCATCTACTATTCTCATGAAACCAATAGATTGTTCATATATTTTATCGTTTAATAATTTTTTCTTTTTAAGTTCTTCTCTTGAAAATATTTTACCATGTTCTTCTCTATATTTAATTATTTTATCAATTGCAGACTTGGTAAGTCCTGAAATATATCCGAGTATTGAAGTAGATGCTGTATTTACATCAACTCCTACATTATTAACACATTTCATAACAGTAAAGTCTAAAGATTCATTAAGTTTTTTAGGAGTGATGTCATGTTGATATTGACCTACACCTATAGATTTAGGATCTATTTTAACAAGTTCATTTAATGGATCTTGAAGTCTTCTTGCTATAGAAATTGCACTTCTTTTTTCAACTGTTAGATTAGGAAACTCACTTATTGCAAGTTTAGAGGCAGAGTATACACTAGCTCCAGCTTCACTTACTATAGCATATTTACAATTAGTATTCATTTCTTTTAATACTTCGCTTACTAATTTTTCACTTTCTCTTGAAGCAGTGCCGTTACCAATTGATACAATATCTACATTATATTTAGTTATCATATCTTTAATTATCTTTTTAGATTTTTCCCATTCATTTTGAGGTTTATGAGGATATATTACAGCAATATCAAGAACATTAGAAGTAGAGTCAACTATGGCTAATTTACAGCCGTTTACAAACGCGGGATCAAATCCCATAACAATCTTCTCTTTCATAGGTGGAACAAGCAATAAATGCTCTAAATTGTCTTTAAATACTACAATCGCATCATCTTCACTTCTACTAGTAAGTTCACTTCTTATTTCTCTTTCAATACTAGGAAGTATTAATCTAGATAAACTATCTTTAATAGAATCTTTTACATATGTAGAGCATATAGATTTCTCATTCTTAATTATTTTGCTGTTTAAAAATTCAATTATTTTATCAAGTTCATAATCAAGTGATACTTTAATTACTTTCTCATCTTCAGCTCTGTTCATTGCTAGTACTCTATGAGATTTAACATATTTAATTGGTTCAGTAAAACTATAATACATTTCATATAGTTTATTATCATCTTTAGCATCTTTTTTAACTTTAGAAGTTATATTACCAGTTTTAAATATAAAAGTTCTAATCCATTTTCTATAGTATGCATTATCACTTATCCATTCAGCAATTATATATTTAGCACCTTCTAAAGCAGATCCAACTGTTGTAACATTTTCATTTAAGAATTTAGAAGCATCACTTTCTTTAAAATTCTCATTAAAACTCATAATTATTTTAGCAAGAGGTTCAAG
>CAYVZW010000018.1:0-7774 GCA_964456325.1 uncultured Clostridium sp.
ATCATTTGCTATTTGAGTAATAATTGGTTTATATTGAGCACAATATCCACAATATGATAAAGCTATTACAGTTAAAGTATAGTTATTTGATTGTGTATCCGTATACCATTCTTGAATATCACTTCCTAAAGTAGAATAGTCAATTTCTTTTTTTGTAGTTTCATCACCCTCTATTAAAAATGTTAATGCTATTAATAGAGCAAGTATTCCTAAGAATATTATTAATCCCTTATTATTACTCCAAAAGTTTCCTTTTGATTTTCCAATGGTAACAGTTTTTTCAAACTTTTTTTCTGCTTTCTTTTCAATTTTTTTAACCTCTTTAATTGGTTTAGCTTCTTTTATATCATCCTCAACTTCAATAGCCTTATCTTTAATCTCCTTTGATACTTTAGAAACTTTATTGTTCTTTTTTCCTTTGCTAACTTTATTTGTCATTTCTACACCTCTATTAACATTTTATATTATTTCAACTAGAAATACAAGAAAAAAGAGATTATTCATCTCTTATTCACAAACTTCTTCACCTTCGATAGTTTTTGTTTTTCCAGTCTTAGTCCATCCAGATAATGTTGATTTATCACTCCATGTATATTTATAAGTTGTTTTCTTAGATGTTGAAGATGATGCTTTTTCTTTATCTGTACCATATAGATTACATGATGTACCTTCAAGAATATATCCAGAATCTTCACATTTTAACTCAGTAGATGTTCCAGTTATAGTTTTTTTACATACTCCATTAGTTAATGTATATGTACTATCAGTACATTGTAAGTATGTTTTTCCTTCAGTAACTTTATAACATTCTAATGTTTCATTTGATCCAGTAGTTGTATTTGCTTCAAGTGGACAACTATATTTGTATCCATTATCTATTGTTTCATAATGCCAACATTGTAATCCAGAATCTGTTTTGCCATTATTAGCAGTAGAAGCAGCTGGACAACTATATGTTGTAGATCCAGGAACGGTTACAGTTCTATAACAAGTTCCTGAAGTAGTTGTACATGATTCTGAACAACCACCGCCACAAGTATTACAAGTAGTTACTTGTTGATGATTTACAGTATGAGTTGTACAATTACAAGAATATGTTGGCGCGCAAGATGTTGAACATGATTGTTGTGGACAACTATATGCCTCTTGTTTAGTTGAACTTGGTGTTGAACTAACAACAACTGTATCATATACAAGTTTTTGGGTATCGGATTTTTTTTCTTTAATAACATCAAGTTTTAATTTACTACCTTCAACATAAATTTTCTTAGCCTCCATAGTTAATACTTGATCTGTAATAGTTGTTTTAATTGCTGATTTAGTATCTTTAAGCACACTCTTATAACAATAATTACCGTCTTTAGTATATCCACTAGGACAACTATATGTTGTTATAGTTTTAGTTATAGCTTTCTTAAATTGATATTGTACTATTTGTTCTTTATGACAAGTTTTACTACAATTATTATCTTTACAATAATTATGACAACCTAAGATTTTAATTAGATAATCAGATTCCTCATTACAAACTAAATTAGTTTTTAATGAATAACTTTCATCTTCATTCTTTGTTATGCTTACAAAAGATTCATATTGATTACAAGAGTTTCCATCTTTATCAACAAATGGTAATACAAGTTTTTTATTAAACAATTCTGCAAGTGTTATTTTAACTTCATCACCTATTTCTTTTGGCATTTTGTCATCAGTGAAATAAGATTCACCAGCTTCTTGCATATAACTAATATTTTCTCTAAATACATTACTGTAGAATGGAGTCATATTAGGTACTTTTGGAAATAACCATAATAATACAAGTACAAATAATATAAAGAATATAATTTTTACCACAAGATCTAATATATTAAATCTTGATCCTCTTTCATTACTATACATTTTATTTTCCCCCTTCTTATTTTAAAGTCTTTGCATGTCCTAATTCAGTTTCTGCTTTATAAGTATAAAATTCATCAGCATTGTTTCCAAGTTCCCACATAATAGGATGATTCAAATCTTTCCACTCTTCATAACGTCCAGCTCTTACAGCTAAATCATTTAATGGAGTATTATTTATATCATATATAATTTGTGATAGTGGAACACTAGTAATAGTACTAGAACCAGTTTCATAACAATAAGGAACACAAATATTTAAACAGTTAGCTCCACAATATTCCATTATTGATGGCCCATATGGAGATGTTAATGCTTGTCCTAAATAATATCCAGTAGGAGAGTCTACTTGCCATATACTAATTGTTTCACCAGTTGAATCATTTTGAATATAAGTGTCTCTAATATATTCTCCCCAAGAAATTGAGTCTTGAACAAATGCATCATTATTATTATTTCTAATATCGGTATAAACTTTTTCTAACAATTTATCTGCTTCTATTGCAGAATATTGAGCAACGCTTCCATCCGTAAAGAATATAGCTGATGGTACAAATACAAGATCAGTACCTAATTGTTTAAATGAAGTATAATTATAAATAGAATTAATATCATTAGCAATTTTATCTATATCTTCAGCATTGTATGATGGTTCACCATTCACTAAATTAAATTCGCCATTTGACATTCTTAATATGTCTTCTATTTCTTCAACAGTCAATTGAGCTTTTGCAGCATTAGGAATATTATTAATATTAATATACTTGTCATATATTTCTTTAGCTCTTGCTTCAACTTGTTTATCATCAGATGGATCGGTAAATACTGTATCAAATATATGTTTTGTTGTTTCATCTTTTTCTGTTGTTGTTTCTTCTTGTACCTCTGTAATAGAACTTTCTTCTTTAGCTGGAAGACAACCTTTATTCTTATGATATGCAAGTCCAGCAACAGCTAATACAGCAGCAGCAACTACAGCACCAATTGCAATACCGGCTCTTTTTCCTTTTTTCTTAGCAGCTTTAACTTCTTCATCACGATCAACTTTGCTATTTGATGTTCCTAAAACTGCTCCAGTTGATTTCTCAACATTTTTAGCATTTTCTTTAGCTAATGCATCATTAAATTCTTTCACAAGTCCTACTATTAATATGCCTTGTTCATATAATTGTTTTTCTTCTTCACTATTTTTAGGTGCTTCATAGTACTCTTTAGAAAGCTCATCACGAACGCTCTTTAATTTATTGATCACTGAAGTAAGTTCAAAAGCTAACCTATTATCATAATAGTTACTTAATTCAGCAACTTTAATGTCATATCTTAATTGTTTGATTTTGTTAATTAATTCTTGATTCATAATTATTTACCCCCTTTGTAAATATGTTATGTATTATACCACACTTTCACATAATTGTCAATAATGACCTTGTTTTCGATGCAGTACCCTTCTTTAACATTGCGTATAGATTATAACACAAACTATATTAAAAGTCAAGTTATTTATGCTTTAGTTGCTTTATAAAACTAGAATCTATCAGCACTAACACTATCAAATATGCATATAATACAACTTTTAATATACATCTTATTACATAAGTTCTATTAATCATTAGAATAGAACTATCAGCATAACTAATAGAATTAATAACTATTTTGTTTAGGAAGAATGAACAAAATAATCCAATAATGACAATCAATATTATTTTACTAATTCTTTCTTTTGAATAATGTCTCTTATAATTATAAGTAACTGGTACAAATAGAAATATAATAAATAATGATATAAACAAATATATTAATCCATAAATATTGCTATTAATATTTAAATATATGAATAATTCAACTAACGTTAAAATAATATATGAAATGCATACTACTACTAAAGATAACTTTTTTAACTTAAACATATTAATACCTCTAATAAAATTATAACATTTTATAATGAATTTTAAAACAATCTATGATATGATTAATTCAGGAGTTTGTGTATGACTGAAGATTTTGTTCTAAAAAAACTACTTTCAAATAAAAATATAACTAAAGATCAATTATCTTCATATATAAATAATTATCATATCACTTATACAGAATTAATAAAAAAACTATTTAGATTTATTAATAATGTTGATATTAAAACAAATAAAGACTATGTTTTAAATGCAGTATCCATAATAGTTTTTATTTCATCTATAATGGATTTTAAATCCGATGAAGTTGACACGAATATTAATAGAATTAAAAAAACGAGAGATAGATTACTTTTATATTTAAATAATAATAAAGACTCGATAATAAGACTCGCTTGCAATAAATTAGATGAAATAGCTTTATACAAAGCATTAACCATTGAAGACATAAAGTTGATCATTAAAAATCTAATTGATAAAAATGAGGACACAGGAATCATCAAAAAAATACTAAGCATAAATAAAGAGTGTATTTTGGATGGTAATCTATTTGATTATGTTTTTAATAAAACTATTTGTTCATTAGATAGTTATTTAATAACTTATTATATTACTCTTTTAAAACTTTTTTATTGTTCAGCAATTAACAAAGAGAAATACATCGGTATCTTGAACCAGCTAGAAAATAATGAATTAACTAATGAAATATATTCAATTATTTTTGGCGATAGAAGAAGTCTAGGCACTAATGAAATTGTTAAAAAATACAATAAGGGAATACCACAACAATTAGTGACATTAAAGCCAATAATTAGTTATAGTAGTTCAAGTATTAACTCATTCACTATTGATGGATATAAAACACTATTAAAAGATGATGCATTAAGTATTAGAAAAGATGGGAATAAATACATAGTAGGAATTCATATTTCAGATTTACCTTCTTATACTTCATTTGGAAGTGAAATAGACATAAGGGCGCTACATTTATATAAGAATTCTTATTTACTTGACAAAAAAATAGAATTATATACTGATAAAATTGGAGACTCAATGTCTTTAATCAAATCAAAATATAAACCATGTTTATCATTGTATGTGGTTATGCTTGATAGCGGGGATATTATTGATTACCATATTGCAAGCGACAACATACTAATATCCGATAATTATAACTATGCTGAAATTGATGAAATATTAGATATGAAAACAAACCCTCAGATTGTAAAATTATTTGAACTATCATTAGCTTTACGAAAAAAGTCAAAAGATAAGGAACAATATTGGAAATCTAAGGAATCTAGTAGAATATATGAGAGAATGTATAGTACCGAAGCTCACCTACTAGTTGGAGAATTTGCAGTTTTATATAATAAATTGTTAGCAGAATATGCTTATCAAAAAAACTATCCATTTATTTATAGAGCACAGGATAAATCATATTTACCAAATTTAATAAATGAACTCAATATTACACCCAATTCACACGCTGAAGTTTTAATAAATAGTATATATTTAGAAGGTTATTATAGTATAGAGCCAAAATATCATTATGGACTACAAGAAGCTTATTATTCTCAGTCATCTTCTCCTTTAAGACGCTATACTGATTCATATAATCAAAGACTTATTCACAAATATGGTTTAAAAAATATTGATTTTGATGACAAAGAAATAGAATCAATTACAGCATTCTCAAACAAAAGAGAATTTGAAACAAGACTGTTTGAAGAAGAATATAATAGAGCGGCAGCATTAACAATGAAAAGAAGGAATTAAATATTTCTATTAATTCCTTTTTTCTTTATAATTATTTTTCTTATCATATCAAATGGTATTATTGAAAATGCAATAAGAATCATTATTTCAAATTCATATATTGTAAGTCCGATGGTTCTAAATAATTCACCTCCGAAATATATAAGTATTACTTGAATAAGTGAAACAAATATTATAATTGCAAGAAACACTTTATTTTTAAATATATTTGATAGTACATTAATTCTGTAAGTTCTTGAATTAAATGTATTAAATATAGCAAGAAATATAAATAGTCCAAAAAAAGCGGAATATAAATATTTATCAGTATTTTCTAAGATATAAATATTACTAATTAATTTTGACTTTAAAAACCAAATACAAACAATAAATGAATATAATCCATCAAATATTATTTGGTTAATCATATATCTATTTAATATAGGTTCTTTACTTTTCTTTGGTTCCTCTTTCATATACTCATCAAGCGCTGGTTCAAAAGCAAAGGCAAGTCCAGCAAAGGTATCCATTACCATATTAATCCATAATACTTGAATGACTGTTATTGGTGTAAGTATTCCAATGAATGGGGCTACAATGCTTAGAATAACGGCACATACATTAACTGTAAGTTGAAATATCACAAACTTTCTAATACTTTTAAAAATAGTTCTTCCATAAAGAATTGCCGTGCATATAGATTTAATATCATTATCTAATATTACAATATCACTTGTTTCCTTTGCAACTTCAGTTCCGCTTCCCATAGAGAAACCAACATTTGCTCTTTTTAAAGCAGGTGCATCGTTTACTCCATCTCCAGTCATCCCAACAATTAAATCACTTTCTTGAGATAAAATGACCAGTCTATTTTTATCTTCAGGAAGGCTCCTACAAACCACTTTAAGATGTGGTAATACTTTTTTAACATTTTCATCGCTCATTTTACTTAATTCTTCACTCGTAAGTACAAGATCTTCTGATGATTCGATTATATTCAATTCTTTAGCAACACTTACAGCAGTATCTTTAGCATCTCCAGTAACCATAACAACTTTAATTCCAGCACCTTTAATTGTATTAATTCCTTCATATGCTGTTTTTCTAATACTATCTTTAATAAATATAGAGCCAAGATATGTAAGAGACTTAAATGAAGAATTATCGCTTATGGCAAGGGAAACCACTCTATATCCTTCCCTAGTATAATTTATAATATCTTCTAAATATTTACTTTTACTAATAAAAACTCTTTTCTCATTATTTTTATCCAAATAAAAATCACAAGAATCTATTATCTTTTCAAAAGCACCTTTTATAAAATAAGTACCATTATTATAATTTGTCTTTACTTTGGAATACTTTTTTTTACTATCAAAATGCTCCACTTCAAGTATTTTATATTTATCTTTATTATCATTTTTTACAAAATCCAGTATACATTTATCAGTACTATTACCACCCTCTGAAACACCATTATTTAAAAATGATTCATTATTATAAACAAGGGATTGATATACAATCTCTTTAAGTGCTCCATTTATCTTATCAAATTTATTATATTTAACATTAACCGAATCAATAAACATTTCGACTTTTAATTTTCCCTCAGTTAGCGTTCCGGTTTTATCAGTAAATAAAATATTAAGCGATCCTGCTGTCTCAATACCAACTAATTTTCTAACTAAAACGTTCTTTTTTAACATTCTTCTCATATTAGATGATAGGACTAGTGTAATCATCATAGGAAGTCCTTCTGGAACAGCCATTACAACAACCGCAACACTTAATGTTAATGCATATATTAAATGAGGAAAAAAGTCATTAAATTCAAGTATTTTATTAATATTAAAATTATTTGCCACTACTACAGCATTAAACATATATGAAATAAGAATTATTAAAGCCGAAATATATCCAAGTTTACTTATTGTATTTGCTAAACCTCTAAGTCTAAGTTTAAGTGGACTCTCTAGAGAAGTTTCCTGAACTAATGAGGCGACTTTTCCATAATATGTTTTATCCCCTACTAGCGTTGACTTTATAATAGCGTTTCCGTTTGTTACAATGCTTCCCATATACAAATCATTTTTACTTATATCCTTATGCTTTTCTTTTGTTTCTCCAGTTAATGCACTCTCATCAACATCAACAAATCCACTTATTAGTATTGCGTCACTCGGCACCTTATCTCCACTTTCTAAATAAATAATATC
>CAYVZW010000018.1:7874-14625 GCA_964456325.1 uncultured Clostridium sp.
GATTCAATAACTAATTTTAAAAAAGTGTTTTTTTTCTTCATTGTAAGTCTATTACTGCCATATTTCTTTCTACTAAATAATACTTCGTTACTGCTTAAACCAGTTTTGCAATTAGTATTCATATTTTCCTCATTTAATTGTATTCGATATTATAAATAATAATTACAAAATCATCATTATAATTGGAAAATCATGTCAAAATATGATATTCTTATAGTAGGTGATTTATTATGCAAAAAGAAAATAAATGTGTATCATATAATCCTTCTTTAGGAAAACCACTTACAGAAGAAGAATTTGACTATTTATGGACAAAAGAAACAACAAAGCATATTACTGGAATAGATAGTGTTACAAAAAGAGGTGTTGGCGGTGGTCATACCACTGAATCACTCGAAAAATATTATCAAGAAGTAAATTATAAACCTGAAATGTATGCAGAAAGACCTATAACAATATGTCAAGTATTAGAAACAGATATACCAGGGTTTTATATATATGTCTTGAAAGTGGCTGAAACTCACAATAACAGACTAAAAAGCAAAAAAGGAGAATTGAATTTCCTACCAAGTTTTAGAATGAAACACGTATTTGATACTGATCAGATATCAATAGATGAATATTATGAAATGGCAAAAAGAGCATTAGTGGGAACCATACCTACGCATAATTTAAATTCATATGATTTTGAAGGAACAGGAAAAGATGGCATACCATTTGTATCAAGAATTAGACAAGTTGAAGACTTAAGCTGGAGTTTTGTCACAGTTTATTCATTATTAAAAGAAAAAGAAATAGATATAGAAAAAGGGATGTAAGTAATGCAAGGAAAATATGAAACTAGATTTATGTATGATCATAATAAATATAAGATAGTAATTGATTATTTTTCATATATACTGAATAATAATTTTTTGCTTGCTCTTACATATTTTTCGGAAGGTAATGGTTTTGGATATGATTATACGGGGCTTGATTTTGCTACAGATGAGAAAACAAACGAATTAATAGTAGTTTTTTATGACTTTGATTATGAAATATTTATTAATTTTGGAATGTTTATTAACTCACTTAAATTGGCTTGTGAAATATATATTGAAGAGAATATTTCAGAACAAAATGAAGTATTTAATTTATTTAAATTAACATGTGATAACTTATTATCAAGAAAGTAGAGGTATTAATGAAGAGAATTGATAAGAATAATTATTATTTAGATATTGCTGAAGCAACTTTAGAAAGAGGGACGTGTATCAGAAGAAATTATGGTGCTATCATTGTAAAAAATGATGAAATTATTTCAACTGGTTATGTTGGCGCTCCAAGAGGTAGAAAGAATTGCTGTGATTTAGGTTACTGCATGAGAGAAAAACTGAATGTGCCTAGAGGAGAAAGATATGAATTATGTAGAAGTGTTCACGCAGAACAAAATGCAATTATATCAGCTCCTAGAAAGGAAATGATTGGAAGCACATTATATATAGTTGGAAAAACATACAACACTAACGAATATGTAGAAAAATCAATGCCTTGTGCGTTATGTAAAAGAATGATAATTAATGCAGGAATAGAAAAAGTAGTTCTTAGAGACACTAAGACAAAATATAGAGAGATACCTGTTCAAGAGTTTATAGACAGTGATGAAAGTCTTGAAGGCAAATTAGGTTATTAGGAGTATATATGTTAGATATTATTGTTCCTTGTTGCAATGAGGAAAAAAATGTTAAAAATTTTTATAACAAAACAAATGAAGAACTAAAAACAATTAAGCATACATTCATTTTTATAAATGATGGTTCTACAGACGAAACATTAAAAGAATTAAAAAACTTATATAATCAAGATAAAGAAAGAGTAAGAATAATAAGCTTTTCAAGGAACTTTGGAAAAGAGTCTGCATTATATGCAGGGCTTATTAATTCTAAAGGTGATTACGCAGCTATAATAGATGCTGATTTACAACAAAATCCAAAGTATTTAGTAAAAATGTATAATTTTTTGAAAGATAATGATGAATATGAGTGCGTAGCTATGTGTCAAAAGCAAGTTAAAAAAAGATTCTTACAAAGATGTTTCTATAATATAATGAATAAACTATCTGATATACATGTAGAAAATGGAGCCTCAGACTTTAGAATGTTTAAAAAAGAAGTAGTCTCTTCTATTATTTCATTATGCGAAAAAAACAGATTTTCAAAAGGAATATTTAGCTATGTAGGATTTAATACATATTATGATGAATATGAAGTTGAATCTAGAAAAGCAGGGGAAACTAAATGGGGTACTAAAAAATTAATTAATTATGCAACAAACGGAATAGTTGCTTTTAGCACAAAACCCTTGAGATTAGTGACTTATACAGGATGTATAACAAGTATTGCTGCATTTGTATATTTAATAGTTATTATTGTTAAAACTCTTTGCACAGGGAAGGATGTTCCTGGTTATGCATCAATTATGTGTATTATTCTAATTATAGGTTCCGTTTTATTAATAGGTCTTGGAATCATTGGTGAATATATTGGCAAAATATATAACGAGACAAAGAATAGACCAATATTTATAGAAAAAGAAAAAATCGGATTCGAAGAGGATGTACTTTAAATATGAAAAAACTATTAAAACTTTATAAAAAATATGAAGAGATAATTAATTATCTTATAGTTGGTGGATTAACTACAGTTGTAAGTTTAAGTGTTTACTATATATGCGTTTTAACATTCCTAGATCCAAATGTTGCATTAGAACTTCAAATAGCTAACGTAATATCATGGGTTTTTGCAGTTACATTTGCATATTTTGCAAATAGAATATTTGTATTTAAAAGTAAAAATCAAAAGAAAACAAAAGAAGCATTGAGCTTCTATACTTCAAGAATTGCTACTTTATTAATGGACATGGGTATTATGTTTGTTTTAGTTACGCTACTACATGGAAATGATAAAATTGCAAAATTAATTGTTCAAGTTATAGTAATAGTTGCAAATTATGTATTGAGCAAACTATTTGTATTTAAAAAATCATAAATTAATACTGCTTTTAGCATTAATACTTAAGTCAGAAAATTTCTTTTCTTTGTATAAAACATAAGCAGCAGCACCAATCATAGTGGCATTATCAGTACAATACTTCTTATCAGGTACATGCATATTCACGCCAATACTATCACACATAGATTTTAATGACTCTCTAATATATGTATTACTTGCAACTCCCCCACTCATTATAAACGTCTTTAAGTTCTTATCAATAAGAGCTTTTTTTGTTTTTGAAACCAAAAGATTAGTCACAGATGTTTGAAATGAACAAGCAATATCATATTTATTTACTTCATTACCTCTTTGTTTTTCATTGTGTACTAAATTATTAATATGACTCTTTATCCCACTAAAACTAAAATTGTATGATTCATCATTTAATATATTTGGCATTTTATATGTTGGTTTACCAAGTAACGCATATTTTTCAACATTAGGTCCACCCGGATAAGGCAAATCTAAGATTCTTGCCACTTTATCGTAAGCTTCTCCAATCGCATCATCTAATGTTTGACCTAAATATTCAAATTTATTTTCATCATGCATTACGATTAAATCAGTATGCCCACCACTAACTATTAGAGATAGTAAAGGATATTCTAATTTATTATTTATCATATTGGCATACATATGTCCCATCATATGATTAACCGCAATAAAAGGCTTATTATAGACATAGCTGAGTGCTTTTGTTGATTCAACACCAACTAATAGGCTGCCAAGTAATCCTGGTGCATAAGTGCATGCGAAAGCATCCATATCACTAAGGTTCATATTGGATTTCTCAATACACTCATTAATACACATTGTTATATTTTCTAAATGCAAACGGCTTGCTACTTCCGGAACAACACCACCATATTTTGTATGAACATCTATTTGACTATTAATAATTGTCGATATATCATCAGTTCCATTTTTAACAATACTAACACTAGTTTCATCACATGAAGATTCAACAGCTAAAATATAAGTGTCTTTCACTCTTTCACCTTCTCCATAATAAGCGCAGTATCTTCACCATAATACCTATCTCTAATGCTTATTTCTTTGAATCCAAGTCTATTATATAAACGAATTGCTTCAATATTTTTTTCATTTACTTCTAACATTATTCTAGAGTATTTTTCACTTATAAACATTTTTTCAAGTAAAGATGTTGCTACTCCTTGTTTTCTATTTTCTTCATTTGTAAATATATTAATTATATCAACTACTCCATCAATAACTCTAACTTCTAAATAACCAAGTACTTTTTCTCCATCCATATAATTATATAATCTATCTATATCACTTATTTCTTCTCTTGTTATCATTTCTCTACCTCTATCTTTTTAACATAATTTGCTTTAACTGTGTGTACATTCTCACCTTTAATATTAGAGCAATAATTAATTATAGTTCCAATATTTAGTTCATGAGGAACTTCTTTATATTTATAATTCATTTCAGTAATGTATTCTTCATCAACTAGTGATTTATTATTCTTATCAAATACACTTACATAATAACCTTTATTATCTTCTATTACACACATTTTATCTTCATTTAAATTTGAACTTATCAAATATGCAGTTAAACTAGAAATAGTTTTTATTTTAATATTCAAAGCATATGCAATAGTTTTAGCTATAGATAATCCTATTCTAATTCCTGTAAAACTACCAGGACCATTTACAACTATTATTTCATTTAAATCTTTAATATTACACTTATTTTCTTCAAATATTTCCTTTATCATTGGCATAGTAAAAATAGAGTGACTATATTCACTTTCTTTTGTTTTAACAAAAATTTTATCATTAATCTTTAATCCAATTGTAATTAAGGATTCATGTGTATCTATAAATAATGTCATATAACACCTCGATTTAATTCTACCATATAATTATAATAAATATGTAGAAAATTATAAATTTTACAATGAACTATTTCTTAAGTTCCATTATTATTGGACTATTAGATGATTCAATGGGCATATCAAAATTAACATTATCGATATTTTCAAGGTTCACTGGTTCATTTATAGCACTACTTGCAAGTGAAGAATCCGTTAAGTTATTGATTTCGCTTTTTAGATTTCTAAGTTCTTCTAATAGTTTCAGTCTATAATTATCTTCATTCACAGTAGGTATGTTATTATTTCTTTTACTTTCAATTAGCTCCTTGCGTTTGATTGCCCTACTAACTCTAATATAGTTGTATCTTTGTAACATTACACAATACAAATTTATTATATTTGCTACGGAAATAATAATTATACTTGTTGTTGAGATTGTCCCAATAGAAGCCGCAACTATATTAACTAGAAATGCTATTGCATGACCGCGAGCATTAGACATTAAATCTCCTATGTATTCCTTCATTCCATCAACAGTGCCATCTTCTAAAAAGTAATTGCTTCCATTCCCATCCAGAACTTTCTTCCTTCTAGTAATAAAGTAACCAATTAGTAATACAAACTTTTTAAAATATTTAACACCTAACGCCTCATATATTTTTTCTTCTTTTGTTTTCACTTTTTCCCCCATAAAATATGTTAATGATTATACCACATTGTTAACAATAAATCAAATAAAAATGATTCACTGTTAATGAATCATTTATTGTTATTCTTTATCTTCTTGAACAACTTTTTTCTTTCTTTTTGGTTTTACTTCATTTTCGCTTTTTACTATAGGTTCTTCATCGATATTTTCTTTTTCATCTTTATCTTCATCATGATCAAATCTATAATCACTATTTTCTTCAACTATCTTTTCAATTTCTTCTTTTGTTAACGTTTCCTTAACAACTAAAGTCTCTGATAGTATATCAATAAGTTTTTTATTAGAAGATACTATTTTTTTAGCTTCTTTATAACACTCATCAATTATCTTTTTAACTTCTTGGTCTATTTGAAGCGCTACCTGATCAGAAAAGTTCTTTGATTGATTATAATCTCTTCCTAGGAATACACTCTCTGTTCTGTGTTCAAATTGCATTGGTCCAAGAGAACTCATTCCATATTCAGTAACCATACTTCTGGCTATTTTAGTGGCTCTCTTTAAATCATCAGATGCTCCAGTTGATATTTCATCTAAGAATGTTTCTTCACTAGCACGGCCTGATAATAGTGTTGTGATTTGCTCTAATAATTCTTTCTTAGTATATACAAGAGTTCTTTCTTCTTTAGGTAACATTTGAGTATACCCACCAGCCATTCCTCTTGGAATTATTGTTATTTTATGTACTTCTACTCCATTCGGAAGAACTATTCCGGATACTGCATGACCAGATTCATGATAAGCAACTATCTTCTTTTCATATTCCGTTACTTTTCTACTTGTTTTAGCAGGTCCCATAAGAACTCTATCACTAGCTTCATCTATTTCATCCATGGATATTTTATCTTTATTACGTCTTACTGCAAGTAATGCAGCTTCATTAAGTAAGTTTTCTAGATCAGCTCCTGAATATCCAGGAGTTCTCTCTGCAATATGTTTTAATTTAACATTGCTTTCAAGCGGTTTATTTTTAGCATGAACTTTAAGAATATCTTCTCTTTCTCTAACATCTGGTTTATTAACTGTAACTTGTCTATCAAATCTACCTGGTCTTAAAATAGCAGGATCTAAAACATCTGGTCTATTTGTTGCAGCAATAATTATTATACCTTCATTTTCACCAAATCCATCCATTTCAGATAGTAATTGATTCAATGTTTGTTCTCT
>CAYVZW010000019.1:0-623 GCA_964456325.1 uncultured Clostridium sp.
GTAGTGCAGTAACTGACATTAAAATTGAAGGAGTAATGCATGAATTTCAAAAAATGGATGGAGTAGTTGAAGATGTAACTGAAATCATTTTAAACATTAAGAAATTAGTATTAATTAATCATAGTGAAAATGATCAAGTATTACATTTAAAATCTAATAAAGAAGGAGAAGTATTAGCTTCAAGTATTGAAAAAAATGCAGAAGTTGATGTAGTAAATCCTGATTTATTAATCGCAACACTATCAAAAGGTGGAAGTATCGATATGACAATGACTGTTTCAAATGGTCGTGGTTATGTTGATGGAAAAATAAATGCTATGTCTGTTAAAGATGTAGTAGGTGCAATAGGAGTAGATTCTTTATATAGTCCAATTGAAAGAATAAGTTATGATGTTGAAAGTGCTCGTGTAGGGCAAAATGAAAACTTTGATAAATTAATTCTTAATGTATGGACTAATGGCTCAGTAAAACCACAAGAAGCTGTATCTAGAGCTGCTAAAATATTAGTAGATCACTTTACAGTTTTAACTGATTTACATAATTTAACTGGCTTAGAAAGTGTATTAGCTGATAAGGAAGAAAATTCTGTTCAAAAGACATTAGAAACTCCTATCGAAGAATTA
>CAYVZW010000019.1:633-14501 GCA_964456325.1 uncultured Clostridium sp.
TGCTATTCATACATTACAAGATTTAACTTCTAAAACCGAATCAGAAATGATGAAAATTAGAAATCTTGGTAAAAAATCATTCAAAGAAGTTATGGATAAAGTTAGAGATATGGGTCTAACATTCCGTGATGAAGATTAGGAGGAATAATGGCTTTATATAGAAAATTAAATAGAGAAGTACGTGTTAGAAGAAGTATTTTATCTAGTTTAGTAAAAGATGTTTTAACAACAGGACATGTTAATACTACTGATGCAAGAGCAAAAGAAGCACAAAAGTTTGTTGATAAAATGATTACTTATGCTAAGAAAGGTGATTTAACTTCAAGAAGAAAAGTACTTGCTTTCTTAAATAATGATAAGGATCTTACTAAGAAATTATTTGATGAATACGCTGTAACTTATAAAGATAGAAATGGTGGATACACTAGAATAATTAAACTTGGTGAAAGACAAGGAGACGACGCATTAGTCGTAAGATTAGAATTAGTCTAACAAATTGAAGTAGAAATACTTCTTTTTTTATTGTAAAAAAAATCAAAAAATGTTATCCTTATAATAGGAGAAGTGAGTGAAAAAGGAAGTTAAAAAAGATTTAAAAGAAAAGAAAACAAAAAAGGTGACTACAAAAGAAAAAATAAAACCTATTGTAATTGAAGCAAAGGAAGAAATTAATGGTAAACCTAAGAAAAGGAATTTTTGGTTATATTGTTTACTCATGATTTTTCTATTTATAATCATTGTTGAGATATTAACTAGTATTGGTGGAACATTACTTGGATACTTTATTAATAATGTAATAAATAGAGGAAAAAACGGATTTAATTTTTATTTAGAATTAATATGTACTTTTATTGTAGTATTAATAATGCTTGCTAGTGGTAACTCATATGTGTTTACTTGTAAGAAGGAAGGATTCTTTAAATCACTTAAAAAAGGATGGCCAATGTTAATAATGTCTATAGTGACATTAATCTATAGCATTATATCAATAGCAAGTGATGAATTTAATTTTTTGAATTTTATTTCATTAATACTATTTTGCTTAAGCATTGGACTATTTGAAGAGTTTTTATGTAGAGGGTGGTTACTTAATGAGTTCTTAGAAAGATTTGGAAGTACTAAAAAAGGTGTAATATCATCCCTAATAGCAAGTTCAGTTATTTTTGGTTTAATGCATTTAACTAATATATTTGCTACTACATATACTGTTACAATGGTAATATTACAGATTATTAATGCAGTAGCATTAGGCTTTTTTTTGAGTTCTCTATATTATAAGACTAAAAATATTTGGTCAGTTATTTTCTATCATGCATTTTGGGACTTTGCAATTATGTTATCAGAGTATAATTTATTAGCTGAATGCGAGTATAGTGGTGCAATGTCTACTCCATACTTAGTATTTTTATCAATATCATTATTATTAAGTAGCATATATTTTATAATATCATCTATACTAATACTTAAGTCAGATGATAAAACTAAAAAGAATAATATGTTAGTTTTAACAATTATAGCATTATTCCTTATTTGCAATATATATGATTATGCTTTAAATAAGATTAATATTGATAGTGGTGATTATTCTCAAACATGTTATGATTTTAGAAGATTTGAAACGGATGAATATTCTACATTCTATTATCATTATGATAGTTATGACATTAATATAAGAAGAGATTATACTGTTGATAGCATTACTTATAATGAGGAAATATTAAATTTAAATGTATATATTAATGATGATAATGAAGCAGTTATAAAGAATAGAACTACTGGTGAAGAAGTTAAACTTTATTATAATTATGTAACTGAATTACTTGTATTTGAAAATGATGATAACTATGAAATATTAGTTGTTACTTATGATGGTGGAGTATATTATAGTAAATATATCAATAAATTTAATGCGGATAATACTATAGAATATATGAATAATATTAAAAACTCATTTACTGGCAAACATTTTCCAGAAATATTCCAAGTTGGTTATATGCAGATTAAAGGTGAAACATATAAATACCCATATTTAGTTAGTGAAATAGATGGAAGATATATTATAGATAAAGATGGTACTGAATCAGTAGTAAAATCAGATAATTAGATACAACAATTTTCTTTAAAATTTCACTTTATATTAATTGGTTTTTGTTGTATAATTAGTTAGATGATAGGAGAATTAAGATGAAGGAAAAAATTAAAAAAGAAAAAGAAGAAAAAGATTTAGATTCTAATATAAAAAAGAAAAAAATTTTATTTAGAAAAAATAATAGTAAGAAAGTAAAACCCGAAAAAAAAGAGAGCATCAAAAAAGAAAGAATAGTTAAACTTGAAAATCCTGAAGATAAAGGTGCGAACTTTTCGCTTATTGAGGTCATTGTTATTATATTAATAACTGGATTAATTGTAAGCGTATGTAGTGGATTAATAGTATATAATAATTATGATAAATTTTCTAAAGTTAGCAGTACACAAAATGAAACTGATTTAAGTGAGTTTATTAATAGTTATAATCACATAATTAATAGTTATGTAAAAGATGTTAATAAAAGTGAGCTATTAGATGCAGCTATAAAAGGAATGTATAACTACTTAAATGATGTATATAGTATTTATGTTGATGAAGAGACTACTGAAACACTTACTGAAAGACTTGAAGGAAAATACGAGGGAATTGGTATTGAAATTAGCATGAATGAAAATATGCAAATATATATTACTAAAATTTTTAGCAACACACCTGCAGAAGAAGCTGGATTAAAAGCTGGAGATATAATTACATCATTAGATGGAGAAAGTTATGAAGCAAAGACATCATCTGACTTAGCTTCTGCTATTAAAAATAGTGATAAATCTAATTTTACCGTTGGGTATACAAGAGATGGGGTGGCAGGAGAAGTAAATGTTGAGAGAAAACTTGTATATATTGATTCTGTTACAAGTGCAGAATATGATAATGTTGGTTATATTAAAATAGATACTTTTGCAGCTACAACATCTGACCAAGTTAAGAATAAAGTAAATGCTTTTAGTGATAATATAAAGTCTTTAATCATAGATGTTAGAGACAATAGTGGAGGTTATTTAAGTTCTGCTTATAGTACAGCTGATTTATTTGTTGATAAAGGAAAAGTAATTTATCAATTAAAAGATAAGAGTGGAACCATTGAAAAGAAAACTGCCAGCATAAAGCCAATTAAAAAGTTTGATAAGATTGTTGTATTAATTAATGGTGCTAGTGCATCAGCGTCAGAAATACTTGCTGCAGCCTTAAATGAAGACTTAAATGCTGTATTAGTTGGATCAGTAAGTTATGGAAAAGGAACAGTTCAAGAAACAGAAAAGTTATCAAGTGGAGCAATGGTAAAGTATACTACTGCTTATTGGTTAACGCCAGAAGGAAATAGTATTAATGAAGTTGGCTTAATTCCAGAATATGGTGTTGAAGATGATACAAATACTACGGATGATGAGCAATTATTAAAAGCAATAGAAGTAGCAAAATAGTGCTACTAATAGATAAGAAAATTATAAATGCTGACAAACAAAGTTATACAATAATAAATTTTTATGATGAGGAATATAAAATAAGAGGTCTTTATAGTGGATCGTCTTATATGTCTTTTACTTATTGTGATAATGAAAAGAAATTTGATTTGTATGATAAGTACTCGCAATTATATGATATTCTAAATATTAGTGATTCTAGTATTAGAAGTGCTTTAATGTTAGGCGGTGGTTGTTTTTCTTTCCCTAAATATTTAATTAGCAATTACGATGATAAAACTATAGATTCAGTTGAGTATGATAAAGGAATGATTCACATTGCTTATGAATATTTTTATCTAAATGACTTATATGAACAATTTGATAAAGATCATAAACGTCTTACTATTATTAATGATAATGCATTGACTTATATATACAAAACAAAAAAAACTTATGACATTATTTATATAGATTTATTTGTTGATAGTAGGGTTGTGATAGATATATTTAATGATAATAACATTAAACGAATGCATGATATTCTTTCTAGTAAAAAGTATCTATTAGTAAATTATATATATGATGAAAAATATAGTGCAAAAGAACTAGTCGAAATTTATGAATCATTAAATAAACATTTTAAACAAATTGTAATGATAACAATGAAAAATATTAATTATAATAAAGGGTATAATATACTTATAATTTGTTCAAACAAAAAAATTATATTATCAAATAAATTAGATTATGATATATATAATTTTAATAAAATTACATTGCCTTATTAAAACTTAGCTCGTTCTTCTCACAGTATTCATTTAAATATTCATAGAAATGATTTGTATCAATATTATATTCTTTTGGAACATCAAACATTACTTTTTCAATTAGTTCATCAGTTACTGCTTGCACTTCTTCTTTAGACATTCCTTCAACTATATGTTTTTTATAATACATATTGGATATGTAATCATATATTTGATAAAATTCGCTTTGTTCAATTTCAATGCTGTCATCGTGATAGTCATTATACTGCATCTCTATTGCTTTAAACAACACAGTTGCATAATTATCATCATTGTTTTGTTTATCAAGTTGTTGTGCTAGATAACTAGTACTATGTTTCATGTAATCAGATATTGTATAATTGTCCAAACAATCAATCATAATTCTAAAATAATTACTTTGTAATTGATATGCTATATCATCTTCCTCGTAATTCAATAAACTAACAGCATACAAAGAATTTAAAGCTTCATCAGTGATGATTTCATTTGCCACTTGATCACTTGAACGCACTCTAATCTCTTTATCTTCTGTTTGCCAATTGGCATTTCTCATCATATGGCAAAGTTCATGATATATAACTTGAAATTCCCAAGTTCCTTCTTCATATATATTATTTTTTAAAACATATATTTTATTTTCACTAACTTTGTAGCAACCTGATGCATCAAATGAAAGACATTGAACGACTAAATCATCTTTGTCGCATTCAACTATTTCAAGAGTTTTAAGATTCTCATAGAACACTCTAATATCAACATCAGGATGGTTTCTAATGTTCCTATTAGCAAATTCTTTTATTAGTTCTTTATAATTGTTTGGAATATTATTATTTTGATCTACAACTTCATTTATTTGAGATAAAGAAACACTTTGATAATTTAAAACTGTATCCAAATATTTCGTATCATATATTCTTATGTATCTTGAATATTCATTGGCATCATATAACTCCAATTCTGTATCATCAGATAATGACATTTTTTCGCAAAAGTCATTAATATCATCTTCTTGAATTTCTATTGATTGTGATATGGAATTTGTTGCTATATTAGAATATTCAGTCTTATTCTTTTTTGAACATCCGGATAATAATGTAGTTAAAGTCAAAACTATCAGAATTCCTTTATATAATATCTTTGGTATAAAACTGATTTTTCCACCTTTGTTATTTTTAATTAAAGGAATTTTTACTGATCCAAATTTTTTATAGAATATTAACATTTCTTGAAATGTTATATATTCATAAGTATTAGCATTGATTATTTTTAAAAAAAACATCTTGTTATTATCATCTATAAACATTTGATAATAGTTTTTATTATATTTAAATTTAATTACTTTTCTAAAATCTTTACTCATAGTATCTCCACATACATTATAAAATTATTTTTTATTAATAGCAAATATTATTGATATTTTAACATTTTGTTTTACAAAAAACGCAATATGTATAATGATATTTATTATGCATATTATTGACATTAATAAAGTATTTTTGTATACTAAATACATGTAGAATAGAATAAGAGAGGTAAGAATGATAGTATATCTTTTTAATGAAAATTATTTCACTAAAGCATATTTGCCAATTATACTAGATGGAGTATATCCTCTCTATTTACAAAACAAAAAGTTTTTGACAAATGTGGAAGAAAGAGAAGGAAAATGGCATATTCAAAGTAATAGTTCTATTACTGTTATTTCTGATGAAAATATTGTAGAGAATCCAGTATTATCCGAATATAAATTATATACAATTAAAGATAATGTATTTGATATACTTTTTTACTTAATAGCTACACCTAGATTTAATAATGAGTCATTGCAAATCTCAGGAAATAAAAATGAATTTGTGATAAGTAAAAATAATGGTGACATAACATATAAGAATACCGATTTCGAAATGTTGGATTTGAAGTTAAAATACATAAATGAACAGAAAAGATGGACTTTAGAAACAAACGATAAGAACACTTTTGTTCTTGATACAAGGGTGAATAAGGCAACAATAAAATGTGGTGATTATTTGTTTTATTATGGATTGAAAATTATATTTGTAGATAAAATGTTAATCATAAATAACCCAAATAAACTAATGACTTATAATGATAGTTTTACTGTGTGCCCTATTAAAGAAAAAGAAGAAGTTAAAAATATTATAATTGATGATGATACTCCATTGTTTGGAAAAGATGATTTTTTTCTTAAATCACCTAGATTTGTATCTGTAATGGACGAAGAGGAAGTTAAAATTGATGAACCTCCAGCTCCACAAACTGGAAATGATACTCCTATGATATTAACCGTAGGACCACAACTTACAATGATGGCTACTTCTGTAATAACATTAATAACATATGTAACTTCATATTTAGATGGAAATACGTCTCTTTCGAGATTTATTACATCTGCATTAACAATTACAATTACACTAGTTGGTACTATGCTATGGCCTTTAGTAACTAGAAAAGTTAATGATAAAAATGTAATTAAGAATGAGAAAAAAAGAGAAAAAAAATATATTGAGTACCTTCAGGCAAAAAGGCATGAAATTTTTCTAATAAAAAGTAAGCAAAGACAAACTCTCATAGAAAAGAATACATCTTTAGAAGAATGCAAAAATATTATTGATTTGAAATCTAAATCTTTATGGCAAAGAAATATAGAACATGATGATTTTTTACAAGTAAGACTTGGACAAGGATCAGTTTTAACAAATATCATAATTGATAATTCTGAAGAAAAATTTTCTATTCAAGATAGGGACAAAATGCTATCTTTGTTAAATTCAGTTATCGATGAATCAAAATATATAACAAAAGCACCTCTAAGTATTAATTTAACAGAAAAGAATATAACAGCAGTAGTTGGAAAAAAAGAACTTACTAAAAAATTTATGGATTCATTATTTCTACAAATTATGACATTTCATGCATTTACTGAATTAAAAATAATTGTATTTACAAACGATGCCAATAAATCAAAGTGGAATTATTTAAAAATATTACCACATTGTTGGAATAATCAAAGAACTACTAGATATTTTACAACTAGTGTAGAAGAAATGAATATTATATCTGTAGAATTAGAAAAAGTTTTTAATGATAGGATACAAAACAGTGAAGAATCCGAGAAAATAGACGACGGAAGCAAAGAAGAAACAGAAGAAATATATAAAAGTTTTAAACCATATTATTTAATCTTTACTGATGATATTTTATCAATAAGAAATGTTTCTATTGTTAAGAAAGTGTTAGATTATAAAAAAAATGTTGGCTTTTCTATGTTAATTCTTAATGATAGATTATCCACTTTACCAAATCAAACATCTACCTTTATAAATATAGATGAACCATTATCTGGTTTAGTAGGAAACGAATTAATAGTGGATAATCAAATGCAATTTGAAGCTGAATTTAATAATTCTATAGATATATATGATTGTGCAAAAAAATTGGCTAATATTCCAATTCAGGTTGAGAAAGCAAAATATGAATTGCCTAGCTCATTATCATTTTTAGAAATGTATGGTGTTGGTAGAGTAGAACAACTAAATAGTTTGGAAAGATGGACTAATAATAATCCAACAAACTCTTTATCAGTTCCTGTAGGCATTGATCAAAATGGTGAAATATTTAAAATGGATATTCACGAAAAAGCTTATGGACCTCATGGACTTATAGCTGGAACTACTGGTAGTGGAAAATCAGAATGGATAGTTACGTATATATTATCTTTAGCTGTAAATTTTCATCCAGATGAAGTTCAATTTGTTTTGATTGACTATAAAGGTGGAGGTCTTGCTTTAAGTTTTGAAAATTCGGAATTAGGAATTAAACTGCCGCATTTAGCTGGTACAGTAACAAACCTAGATAAATCAGCTATTAATAGAGTTATAGCGTCAATAGAATCGGAATTAAAAAGAAGACAAAAAATATTTAATGAAACTAGAGAGAATCTTAAAGAAGGTTCAATGAATATATATAAGTATCAGCAATTATATAGAAAAGGGTTGGTCCAGGAACCAATGAGTCATTTACTTATTATTAGTGATGAATTTGCCGAATTAAAATCACAACAACCAGAATTTATGGATCAACTTATTTCTACTTCACGTATAGGACGTAGTTTAGGAGTACATCTTATCCTCGCAACACAAAAACCTTCTGGCGTAGTAAATGATCAAATATGGTCTAACTCCAAATTTAAAGTGTGTTTAAAAGTTCAAGATAAAAGTGATTCGATGGAAATATTAAAGAGACCGGATGCAGCTTATTTAAAACAAGCTGGTGCATTTTATCTTCAAGTAGGTACTGATGAATACTATAATTTAGGACAATCAGCTTGGGCAGGGGCAAAGTATTACCCATCAGACGTCTTAAAGAAAAAAATAGATCAATCTGTACAATACATTGATGATATTGGAAGAGTAATTAACAGTTTTGATGACGAAGCAAATAAAAAAGATGTTAAAAATAGTAAGGGTGAAGAATTATTAAATGTAATTCAATATATAGATAATATAAGTGATAAAGTAAAAGTTGAGTCAAAACAATTGTGGTTACCTAATATACCTGCTATAACTTATATTGGTGATATTAAAAAGAAATACAATCATGTAGCGATTAAGAATAATTTTGAAACTGTTATTGGAGAATATGATGAACCAAGAGAACAAAAACAAGGCATATTGAAAATTAATTTAGAAGATGGAAATGTTGGAATATTAGGTCAAGTAGGAGCTGGTAAAGAAAGTTTGATTTCTACCATTGTATGGTCAAGTATTACTGATCATACTCCACAGGAGCTTAATTACTATATTATTGATTTCGGTGCTGAAACCTTAAAAAAGTTTGCTAAGTTTCCACATGTTGGAGAAGTTGTTTTTCAAGATGAAATGGATAAAGTTGCTGGGATATTAGAATTAGTTACTGATGAGTTAGAAAATAGGAAAGCATTATTCTCTGATTATAATGGTTCATATAAAACTTATAATAAAATGAGTGGAAATACATTACCTCTAATAGTGATTGTAATAAATAGTTTCGATGTAATGGATGAAACTGTGCCTAAATTATCCGAATTTATTAATTCAATGTTTAGAGATTCTCCAAGGTATGGTGTCATATTTATAGTTAGTGTATCTTCAGCAACCGGATTAAGACAAAGACAACTGCAGTACTTTAATAGAACTATAGTAATGCAGCTTCCCGATGAAAGTGCATACAGATCAATAACAAATTGTAGAAAAGGATTAATTCCAAGCAAATTACTTGGTCGTGGAATATGCAAACTTAACGAAGAAGATGATTCATATTGTGAGTTTCAAGCATCATTTATTGCAAAAGAGGATGTGCTAATCAAATATATGATGCAGACTGCTGATAATTTTGTTGAATTTTATAAATATAAAGCAAAACAATTAGCTAAAATTCCTGATACAGTTGGTAGTAATGAACTTATAAAGTATATAACAACATTAGAGCATGTCCCAATAGGATTTAATTTCTATGAAAAAGATTTGGCAAAAATAAATCTGCTTGAAAATAAAATCCATATAATTACTTCTAAAGAATTAGATAAAAACATAAATTTCTTATATGCTCTAGCAACTGTTTTGAGTAAAACACCTAATACAAAAGTAAGAGTAATAGATTTGAAGGGGATATTTAAAAAGCCAATATTAGATATTAAAACATTTACTGATAATTTTGATGCTGTATTTAGTGCCTTAGAAGATGATGTGTTGGGTAGAAAAGAAACACAGGATTGGGGTATTAATATTATAATTGGTGTATCTAGTTATAAGAAAATACTATCTAAAGCGGGACTATCTATTGCAGAAAACATGTTTAACAAAATTGTTGCTTCAAAAAAATCTGTATTTGTATTAGTAGATGATTATGATAAGATTAAATCACTTAAATTAGAACCTTGGTACTCAATAGTTGATACCACAAGTGCTGTATGGTTAGGTCAGGGTGTAAATAGTCAAAGCATGTTTAATGTTGAGGAATTAAAAGCAGAAGACAAAAAATACAGATTTGAAGGCCTTGCTTTCTTGATAAAAAAAGGAAAATATACTGTGATTAAAACAATGATGGATGGTGATGATTAATGGAATACAAAGTACTAATTAAATTATATGTTCCGGAAATAGAAGAAAATTTTGAATTATACATTCCTATAAATAAAACTATATTTCAAGTGTCCAAATTGATAAATTCAATCATAAGCGAAATAACTAGCAGTGTATATCCGATAAAGGAACACAACACGTTATATGATAGACAAACTGGAAAAGTATATGACTATAATTTACTAGTTAGAACAACTGACATAAGAAATGGATCGGAATTAATACTTCTATAAAATAAAATATGGGATTTCTTATTTTAAGTTATCTCATATTTTATTTACACATATTTACAATTTTAAAAGATAAAAATTGACATGAAATAAAATAAATGATAAACTAATATTAAGTTATACGGTAGTATACCTGGCAATTATGGAGGAAGAATGGACGATGATGTTTTCTTTGGTATTGATAATGCTGGTATTGACAGTCTTTGCTTAGAAATTATGGAGTATTCTGATAATATTGCTGAAATATTAGAAAAAATTGATAATTGCTTTTATCAAATAAGTGATTATTACAAAGCAACATCATATGAGAAAATATTATTAAAATATGAAGTATTCAGAAAAAATTATGCTTTAATAAAGAAAAATGTTGCTTCATATTCTGAAGACTATGCAATGCTTTCAAGAAAAATAAAAGATGGATCAAAACGCATTTCAATCAAAGTAATTGCTGATTCAAGTGATTTGAATCAAAAAAAGCATAATATTATAAAGGAGGATTAATTTATGGCTTTAACATTAGACAAATCATCAATTGGATTTGATGAAAACAGGGCACAAGTTGCTATTAGTCTTACTAAAGGACATGTGGTTGATGGTACCAATGCTATTTTAGTAAGAAACGAAACTTTAATGCGTGACTGCGTTAACGATCAATGGGTAGGAGAATCTGCAGAAGTATTTAAATCAAACTTTGCTGCAGACGTTAACACCATCAAAAGAAACATTAGTGAATCATTCGAGATTTATGAAAAAGAAATAGCTGCAATTGCGGAAGCAATGGGAAAGATTGATAGCACAGCTGTCAAATCTAGAAGTTAGGAGGAATAAGATATGTCAATTAGAAGTGATTTTGGAGATTTTTCAAATTTAACAGCTGTATCATTAGATACTTTATTTAGTGCTGGGAAAAATGCACTTAATTCAATTTTAGGAATTGGAGCAACTTTGGGAGGAAATCTTTTTAGTGGTGGATTTACTGGTATTAGTGAAGAAGGTTTAACAGAATTAAAAAGTAAAATTAAAGATTTAATTACTGAATTAGAGGATCATATTAAGGAATTTAATGGACATCAACTTGAGACAGCTATAAAAGGTCCACTACTACAAGCTACTGAAGATTATTTTACTGAAGTAAAAAATTATTTAAGTAGATATGTAGAAGGATTAAAAGCATCTATTAATGATATTGAAACTGCACGAATTAACTTTAATCAAGGTGCAAGTAATGCTGCAAAAGATGTAGTAAGCGATGCTCAAGATGTTAAGGCAGCCGGGGAAAATATTAAATTAGATTAACATTTTATAATTAAAGGAGGAGTTTTATATGTCAGCAATAGATAACTGCTACAGACAAATAGATAAATATAACGGATTACTTAATAGTTTGTATAGTTTAATTGATTATTTATCGAAGTCTATTAATCCTTGTATGAAAATTAAGGATAAATTAGATAAAGAATATACTATTAATTTAAATATTTCTCCGTTATCATCTGATTGTTTAAAGCTAAATGATGACATTAATGAAACTTCTAATTATTTAAAAAATGTTATAATTCCAGAAATAGAAAAAAGCATTCACAGACTTAAAGTTGAAATTAATGCATTGCAAGAAGAAGAAAGAAGAAAAAATACAGAAGCAAAACGGAAAGCAAAGAAAAAGTCAAAGAATGTTTAAATAAGAAGGAGAGGATATGGCTTCATTTACTGATATAGACACAGATAGAATTAAGGATGAAATAACTACGATTAATAACTTAATTGGTGATTACGATTCAATTATTAACAAATTATTTAGAAGGATATCTGATGTTCCATATACTACACATGAATGGATTGGAAAAACCTCTGAAAAATATGTTGAATTGGTGTTGTTTGATAAAGAAGATTTTGTTAATTTTTCATCACAATTAAGATCGTATACCGACAAATTATCAAATGATTGTGATAGTATAAATAAAGCAATAAAAATATCTTTGGAAAAAGAAAAAGGAGCATGAGTATGGCAAAAATACATTATCCTGAAAATGGAATATATACTATTTGTTCTAAAGAATTGAACGAGTTAAATGAATGCCTATCAAAAGCTAAAAATATTAATTATTTGGTACCGGCTGGTTTTAAATATTTTGGATATATACAAAGACTACCATCAGTTATCAGAAAAATGAGCAATTTATCTGAAAGTATAAATTGTAGAATGGTTGATGTTGAAAAAAGATATAATAATTTAACTGAAGAATTAGAGGAAAAAAACAATACTATTGATGAATACGAAGTAAAAGAAAGAGAAAACTTAGTAGAGGAATACTAAGTTTTTGTTTACACTAAATATATAAAATATAAATTGTATTATTACTTTTATGGTATTATATTATTAGAGAGAGGTGTCTTATGAATATTAAAATAGGAGACACACTTGTTATTCATTGCTACAAACACAATGGAATGATATATAAATCATGGAAATATGCATATGTATTAGATATTACAGATGAATACTTAGTACTTGGAAATGAAAATGTTCTAGTAACAAAGCAAGATGGAAGAACCTGGCATACAAAAGAACCAGCAATAATGTTTTTTTATAAAGACAGATGGTTTAATGTAATTGCACAACTTAAAAGAAACGGCTTATTCTATTATTGTAATATAGCCAGTCCATATGTACTAGATGATAAAGTAATTAAATACATTGATTATGATTTAGATCTTAGGGTGTTTAATGATGGAGCATTTAAGATTCTTGATAGGAATGAATATAACTATCATAAAAAATTAATGAGTTATCCAGAAGAAATTAACAAAATAGTTAAAAGTGAATTATCATCATTAATAGAAATGAAGAAGTCAGGTGTGGGACCATTTAATTATAGTATAATAGAAAAATACTATAATGAATTTAAAAAATATGCAAATAAATAATGAAAATTGCATATAATATAAAGAACATTTGTAAAAAAGATGTTTTTTTTAAAAAAGTTGTTGACATTGTATTTTAATAGTGTTATATTAATTGAGCACTTGCAAAAAAAGCTTGAAAATCAAATATAATATACATATTACTTGGGAAATTCATTTTTTAGTCAAAAACAATAATGAAAATTAAAAAATGTAAAAAAAGTAAAAAAAATGTAAAAAAGTTGTTGACATTGTAAAGCAAACATGGTATATTATATGAGCAATCGCAAAAAGGCGGTTGAAATGATCTTTGAAAACTA
>CAYVZW010000020.1:0-7628 GCA_964456325.1 uncultured Clostridium sp.
AAATAGTAAATGAGTATTATCATGGTAAGACACATTTAGCTGGTAACATTGGTTTCCCATTATGTGAAGTATTAGATAATATTAAGAGTGGTGACTATTTAGTAATGGAAATTGGTGTTCCACAGTTACATGATTTTTATGATTTTAATCCACATATTGCAGTATTAACTAATATATTTGAAGCACATTTAGATATGTTTGGAACTAGGGAATATTATAATGAAAACAAATTAAGAATGTTTATGAATCATACTAAAGATGATATTGCGATTATAAATGAAGGAAATGCTGATGCATATAGAATAACAAAGAATATTAAAAGCACTAAAAAATACTTTTCAAGTGTTAATAAAATTGATGGATGCTATCTTAATGAAGATAAAATATACTATTACGATGAATTTATAATTGATACTAAAGATATTAAACTACAAGGTATTCATAATTATGAAAATGTTATGTGTGCAATAATGGTATCTAAGGAATTAAATATACCTAATGATGTAATAGTTAAAGTAATAAAAGAATTTAGTGGAGTAGAACATAGAATAGAATATGTTAGAACTATAAATGGTGTATCATTTTATAATGATTCTAAAGCAACGAATATTAAGGCTACACAAACTGCATTAAGTGCTTTTAAGAAACCCGTGATTCTATTATTAGGTGGTCTTGAAAGAACCCAAAAGTTCACTGATCTAAAAGAATATCTTGGTTACACTAAACTTGTTGTATGTTATGGTGAATGTAAAAATAGAATTGAAAGTGACATGAAAGATTTAAGCGTTGAATGTATCGTGGTAGATAATTTGAAAGAAGCAATAGAAGCATCATATAAAAATAGTATTTCGGGGGATGTGGTTCTATTAAGTCCTGCTAGTGCATCATGGGATCAATATGAAAGCTTTGAAGTAAGGGGAACTGAGTTTAAAGAAATTGTTAATAAGATTTAAATATTAATAATTCTTTTTTTATGATAATTTGTATTTCAAAATAATCTTTTATATGTTAAAATATTTAGTAGTAAGGAAGGTATACAACATGGGAAAAGTTATATCATTAGTTAATCAAAAAGGTGGAGTTGGTAAAACAACTACAAGTATAAATTTATCTAGTTCTTTAGGACATTTAGATAAGAAAGTTCTTCTTATAGATTTAGATCCTCAATGCAATGCTACAACAGGAGTTGGTATTGATAGGATTAAAGTAAAGAAGAGTATTTATAATGTTTTAATGGGAGAATGTGATATTAAAGATACTATTATCAAAACACAATATAAGAACTTAAGTTTAATACCCGCTATGATTGATTTAGCTGGAGTAGATATTGAACTTATTCAAATTAGTGTTCAAGATAAAGAATTTGTTATCACAGAGCAACTTAAAATGCAACTTGATACTATTAAAGATAGATATGACTTTATTATAATAGATTGTCCACCTAATCTAGGTATTTTAACAACTAATGCTTTAGCAGCATCAGATTCTGTATTAATACCTATTCAATGTGAATATTATTCTCTTGAAGGTGTTAATCAATTACTTAGAACAATAGTTAGAATTCAACAAAAAGTTAATACTAACTTGAATATTGAAGGTGTACTTCTTACTATGCTTGATGGAAGAACGTTGCTTGGACTTGAAGTGGTTGAAGATGTTAGAAAATTCTTTAATGAAAAGGTGTTTAGCACAATTATTCCAAGATTAGTTAAACTTGTAGAGGCTCCTTCTCATGGGAAACCAATACTAGAATATGATCCTAAAAGCAAAGGAGCACTCGCATATTTAAACTTAGCAAAAGAGGTGATAGATAGAAATGGAAAATAAAAGAAAGGCCCTTGGTAGAGGACTTGAACAATTATTTAGTAATGAATCATTATATATGGAGAATCTTGAAAAAGATATTATTGAGCATGCAAATGAGAATGATGTTGTTGAAGTTAAAATAAGTGAACTTAGAAGTAATCCATATCAACCTAGAAGAACATTTGATCAAGAAAAATTAGTTGAACTTGCTAATTCTATTAAAGAGCATGGTGTTTTTCAACCAATAATTGTTAATAAATCAATTAAAGGATATGATATAGTTGCTGGAGAAAGAAGAAAGAAAGCATGTGAATTAATAGGGAAGGAAACTATTCCTGCGATTGTTAAAGAATTTAGTGATAATGAAATGATGGAGATAGCTCTTCTTGAAAATATTCAAAGGGAGAACTTAACAGCGATTGAAGAAGCTGAAGCATATTCAAATATTATTAAATCTTTAGGTATAACACAAGATGAACTTGCTACTAAAATAGGTAAAAGTAGAGTATATGTTACTAATATGTTAGGGCTATTATCTTTACCTGAAGTAGTTAAGAATGATGTTTTAAATGGATTTATTTCTATGGGACATGCTAGAGTACTTAGTAAACTTGATAATCCAAATAGAATAATAGAACTTAATAATAAGATTAAAAAAGATCACTTATCTGTAAGAGATTTAGAAACTATAGTTTCTGAAGGAAGATATAAAAAAATAAATCCTGTTAAAAGGGAAAAGGTATCTGGTCCTTATGTATATGTAGAAAATCATATGAGAGAATTAATTGGTAATAAAGTTAAAATTGATTCTAAAAAAATAGTTATTCCATACAACAGTGAAAAAGATTTAGAAAGAATTCTTGAATTATTAAAAATTGATGTGAAAGTTGATTAATATGAATAAAGAATATAAACTAGGAAGTAAAGTTATTATGAGAAAACCACATCCTTGTGGAACTAACCTATGGGAAATAGTAAGAGTAGGTGTAGACATTAAGATTAAATGCATAAAATGTGGTAGAAGCATAATGATGGATAGAATAGAGTTTGATAAAAAACTTAAGAAAGTTGAGGAGTACTAATGTTAAAAAGTAAAATTAAATTAAGTCCAATTATGACATTTATTTTGTTAATATTTGCTACTATATTAATTAGTGGCTTTTTGCATTTTATTAATGTACAAGCTGAGTATTCTTCAGTTAATAGTGTTACTGGTGAACTGGTAAATAAAGTAGTTGAAGTTAAAAGTTTGTTTAGCTTTAGTGGTTTAAAACATATAGCAACTACTGCAGTTAGTGATTTTGTAAATTTCGAACCATTATCTGCACTTATTATTGTTTTGATTGGAATTGGAATACTTGAAAAAACCGGTTTTATGAAGACTTTTTTTACGCTTATTACAAGAAGTGCTAAGAAGTATTCATTAACATTTTTACTTGTATTTATTAGTTTAATATTTTCAATAGTTGGAGATATTGGCTATGTAATTATGTTACCTTTAGGAGCACTATTATTCAAATATGGTAGGAGAAATCCTCTTGGTGGAATAATTGCTTCATTTGCTTCATTGTCTTTTGGATATGGAATTAATATTCTATTATCCGCTAATGATAGTTCATTACTTACTATTACATTAAATGCGGCTAAAGTAGTTGATCCTAAATATAGTATTGGTGTGTTCTTTGCATTATTTTTAATGATTGTAGTATTAATTATAACTGCATTTGTATTTACGAGTATTACTGAAAAGAAGATAATGCCAAAACTAAGTAGATATGATTATGAAGAAGAAGAGTTTAAAGTAACAAACAGGGAATTAAGAGGATTAATAGTTGGTGTTGGAGCAGGAATATTATATTTCCTAATTGTGGTATATATGATAATACCAGGATTACCTTTATCAGGTGCATTACTTGATCATAGTGGTACTAGATATATAGATATGTTATTTGGAAATAATTCATTATTTTCACAAGGATTTATATTTATAGTTACTATGTGGTTCGTTGTAATTGGACTTGGTTATGGACTAATGACTAAAACAATTAAAAATAATAAAGATATAGCTGATAGTTTAGGACATTCATTAGATGGAATAGGTAGTATACTTGTTCTTATATTCTTTGCTTCATTATTTATTAGTATATTTGAAGAAAGTAATATAGGTGTTGTAATAACCGCATCCATTGCGAGTCTAATCTCTAGTCTTTCATTTACTGGAGTTTGGTTAATTATAATAGCATTCATATTTATAATGATTGCTAATATATTTTGCCCTAGTTCAATACTTAAATGGAGTATTATTTCAGGATCAATGGTTCCATTATTTATGAATGCAAGTATTAGTCCTGAATTTGCTCAAATAGTTTATACTGCTGCTGATTCAGTTACTAATGGACTTACTCCATTACTTGTATATTTTGTTATATATATTTCATTTATGGAAAAGTATAATAAAAGTGAAAATATGATTACATTATTTGGATCAATGAGATATATGATACCTTATGCTTGTTCATCATTTATAATTTGGTTTGTTATTTTAGCAGGTTGGTATATAACAGGTTTACCTATAGGAATACATGCGTTTCCAGGTGTAATATATGGCGCTTAAAGCAGGGATTATTGGTTTACCTAATGTTGGTAAGAGTACTTTATTTAATGCAATAACTAAGAAAAATATTTTAGCTGCTAACTATCCATTCGCAACAATAGATCCTAATGTTGGAATTGTAACTGTTCCAGATAAAAGGTTAGTGACACTTGAAGAAATGTATCACCCTGAGAGATTAATCGCAACGCAATATGAATTTATTGATATTGCAGGTTTAGTTAAAGGCGCTTCTACAGGAGAAGGACTTGGGAACAAATTCCTTGCTAATATTAGAGAAGTAGATGCTATAGTACAAGTAGTAAGATGTTTTGAAAATAAAGACATTATACATGTTGAAGGAAATATAGATCCACTTAGAGATATTGAAATAGTAAATTATGAACTTATATTAAGTGACTTAGAAATAGTTGAAAATAGACTTTTAAAAATAGAAAAGAAGTCAGTTACATCTAATGATAAAGATGGATTATATGAAGTTAGTTTATTAAAAAAGATAAAAGATATTCTTAGCGAAGGGAAAATGCTAAGACTAGTAGACTTTGATGAAAAAGAAAACAAAATAATTAAAAATTATAATTTAATAACAAATAAACCATTTATATATTTGGCTAATGTAAGTGAAGATGATTTACTTGTTAGTAGTAATAAATATATAGATGCAGTAAGAGAGGAAGCAACGAAAGAAAAAGCATCAGTAGTACTTATGTGTGCTAAGATCGAAAGTGAGTTGTCTGAATTAGACGAAGAATCTAAAAATGAATTTCTAAAAGATTTAGGGATTCAAAATAGTGGACTTGATCAGTTGATACATATGACTTACTATATGCTTGGACTTAAAACATTCTTTACTGTTGGAAGTGATGAAGTTAGAGCATGGACTTTTAAAAACGGAATGAAAGCTCCTGAATGTGCTGGAATAATACATACTGATTTTGAAAAAGGATTTATTAAAGCTGAAATCATGAGTTATGATGATTTAATAGGATGTGGAAGTGAACTTAAAGTAAAGGAAGCTGGTAAAGCAAGATTAGAAGGCAAAGAATACTTAATGCAAGATGGGGATATTTGTCATTTTAGATTTAATGTTACAAAATAAGAACATAGTTAATACTGTGTTTTTTTAATATTATGTTTTTTGCAAAATAAAAGAGCTTTTTGCTCTTCTATTTATTTTATTTCTATGAATTTCTTTGTTTCCTTTTGTTCTTCTTTTGGGAAGGAAATTTTTAATACTCCGTCATTAAATTTAGCATTAATGTCACTTTCTTTGATATTTCCAACTGAGAATTGTCTTTTGAATGTTCCAAATGTTCTTTCTTTACGATAGTAGTTTTTATCTTTTTCTTCAGTTTCTTCTTTCTTAGTTGCTTCTATTGATAAGATACCATCATCAAGATCTACCTTAACATCTTCTTTCTTAAATCCTGGAACATCAAGTTCAATGTGAACTCTACCAGCCTTCTCATAAACATCACATTTCATGTCATTCTTAGGCATTCTTGGCATTGGAACAAAATCATCAAAGAAATCATCTAAATAAAATTTACTTGGTAATAAACTCATGTTTATCATCTCCTTACATATATAATTATACTCATTAATTAGCACTTGTCAATAGAGAGTGCTAATTTTTTTGGAAAATTTTACATTAATATTATAACCATTATTGCAAATAATATTACTAGGAGGAAATATATGAAAGAAGTCCCTAATATAATAAGTACTAAAGATCTTTTATATGTAAAAGATATGCTTAATTTTAACTTAATAATGAATAAAAAATTGTATTCTTATTTAGATTGTGTAGATGATACTTCAATAAATAAAGAACTTTGTAAGTTAATGAAAATGCATAGAGATCACTTTAATGAACTTCTTCAAATATTAGATTAATATGGAAGAAATTAAAAATGATACAGAACTAGTTACTAAAGGAAGATGTATGGCTGAAGAGGATATAATAAATGATATCTTAATGAGTGAAAAGAGTTTATCTAATATGTATTCTATAGGGGTAAATGAAATGAGTAATAAACAGTTATACAAAATAATATTATCATTACTTAATGAAAGTAAAAATACATGTAGAGAAGTATATAATTTAGCATTTGAAAAAGGCTGGTATTCTGTATCTAGAGAAGATGATACTATTATTAGTAAAACCTATACAGATTATAGTAATAAATTGAAAGAACTTAGTTAAAAGTTCTTTTTTTGACACTGTTTTTATGGTAAAATTGAATTATGAAGAAAATAAGTGTTACAATTTTGATTTTTCTATTTCTAATGTGCAATGTAAATGCTACTAGTGATAAAGTAGAAGTACAATATAGTGCATGTGTTGATGGAGATACTATCAAAGTTATTATTGATGGAGAAAAATATACTGTTAGATTATTAGCAATTGATACCCCTGAAACTGTTAAACCTGGAACTGAAGTGCAACCATATGGAAAAGAAGCAAGTGAATATACATGTGATAAAATTAAAAATGCTTCTAAAATAGAACTTGAGTATGATGAAGGCAGTGACAAAACTGATAAGTATGATAGATTACTTGCATGGGTTTATGTTGATGATTCACTTTTACAAAAAGATTTATTATCTCTTGGATATGCTAAAGTAGCATATATTTATGGAGACTATAAATACACAAATGATTTATACGAAGTAGAAAAAGAAGCTGCTTCAAGTAAACTTGGAATATGGAGTGAAGAAGAATATATAAGTAGTATTTCAACAAACGAAGACACTGTTGGTACTGAGACAACTGAAGTAACATTTTGGGATGAACTACAAGATTTAATAACAAAATATTTAAAAGAAATAGTTAAAGATTTTACAAATGATTTAAAAAAATCATTGAATAAGGCAATAAAATCCATTTTTAACTGACAAATATTTAGTAAAATAATATTATATGTATGGGATATGGGGTAATATCTATGAAAAAAGATCAAAAGTTTCTATTGAAGTTAGAAGAATGCTTATCAAAAGTGAATAAAAAGAATAAAGATAAGATTCTTTTAAAGTATAGAGAAATGATAGATAATGAAAAAGTTAATGGTAGAAGAATTGTAGATATTATTAAGTCACTTGGAACTCCAGAAGAAATAGCACAAAAAGAAATAGAATCAATTGCTTCAAATAATTGGTTTAAACAAGTTATTAACAATATAAAAAATATGGTTAATAGTTTTAAAAATAA
>CAYVZW010000020.1:7728-14421 GCA_964456325.1 uncultured Clostridium sp.
AAGAGGAAGTCTAAATCTAAAAAGACTAAATATATTAGAAGAATAAAATGGAATTTTAAGAATTTTAAAGAGAACTTAAAATTGATGTTTAAGAAAAAATCTAAAACTGAAAAAGTAGTTAAGAAGATTAAAAAAGAAAAAGAAGAAATAGTTGATGACACTATTGAAAAATTAACTGAAACTAAAATATTCGAAACTAAAGGTGCTAAAATAAGAAGAGTGATTCTTAATACTTTTGCTGTTTTATTAATGATTGTATTTATATTTATATATTTATGGATTATGGTAATATTTATTGCAAGTTTATTCTCTGTATTAGATGGACTTAAAGTTTATGGAGTAGTTCTTACATTATTTGGCTTAATGGTATTGATGTTATGGTTTGTACTACTAATGTACAAATTAATGTTTAGGAAAAAAGTTAAAGCTTTAGCGGTAATTATATCAGTTGTAGTAATAGTTTCTATTATTGGCTGTGGTTGTGCTTTAACAATGAGGGAATACTATAAGATTAAAAATGTTAAAGATGTTAGTGAAAAATATAATATGACTACATTTAGTGAAAAATATAGTTTACCTAACAAAAATAAAAAATTATATATATCATTTAATAGTAATTATAAGACATCATATGTAGTTGAATATGATGAAACTCTTGATAATAAGATTAAAGTAGAAGTTAGATATTATGAATGTTATTATGACTTCTATATTAAAAAAACAACTAATAATTTATATGTATCACTTAAACTTGATCCAAGAGATAGATTGAGTGTATATATTGATAACTTAAAAGATAATAAAATATTTGATAATGATGAACTTAGTAGATATACTGTTAAAATTACAATGAATGAAGAAAATAAGGATAAAGTAGTTATATTAAAGTAACTACTTTTCTAATTTTGATATTTCTTTTTGGAGATTTTTAATTATAGATTTTAGTTTATGTACATCAACTGCATTATCAGGATATACCTTATTGATAATATCTTTTATTGTATCTATATTGTATACGATTGGGTCATATATACATTTAATTTCTCTTGAGTTAATATTTATAATTCCGCCTTTTATTCTTCCTTCAATAAGATTCTGAGAGGAAGCATTTGTTAAAATGGTTTGACCAACTAATATTATCCAGTTTCCGAGCATATTTTGTTCAAATGCTGTTAAATCAGAAACAAGAACTAAACCTAAAATAAAAGCTATTGTTGTAGAATATCTTGGATTAGTATTAAATAGGTCGTTGAAACTTTCTTTCATAATTAATAATATGATTAGAAAGATAATAACTCTCAAAAATAAACATAAAAAAACTCAAGAAAACTTGAGTATTTTATTCAATGGCGCCTGATGTAGGACTCGAACCTGCGACCCAACGGTTAACAGCCGTTTGCTCTACCGACTGAGCTAATCAGGCAATTGACTTAATTATTATAGTAAAACTATTATGATTTGTCAACAAAAATATGGACTTTTGTTTAAAAAGTTGGTAAAATCAATATATATAAAAAGAGGTTTATATGAAAGAAGACATTGAAACAATAGATTTTGGTAATACAAATAACAGTGTACCTAGTAATGAAACTAGTGCTTTTGGTGTATCTAATGGAGAAAATGTAGCAGAGCAACCTAAACTGACAATGGATGAAAAGAAAATGCAAAAAGTTAGTATTCTTGAAACATATGGTGAAAACTTAAATAGAAAAGAATATGTAACAAACCCCGCTATTGGTAGAGAAAGTGAAATAGAACAAGCTATTATGATACTTTTAACTCCAGAAAAGAGTGCTTTATTAGTAGGTAAAGCTGGTGTTGGTAAAACTGCTATAGTTGAAGGAATTGGCTATAGAATGAAAATAGGACAAATTCCTGAAGCATTAAAACCGTATGAATTAATAAAAGTTAATATATCTGCATTGTTAGGTGAAACATATAGTGAAGGTCAATCTGAAAATAGATTACAATTACTTGTTGATGAATTAAAAACAAAAAAGAATATAATACTATTTATAGATGAGGTTCACTTACTTGTTAATAGAAATACTTCAAATATGAGTATAGACTTTGCTAATATGTTAAAACCAGGGTTAGATCGTGGAGATATTAAGATGATTGGCGCTACAACATATGAAGAATATGAAGCATATATTTTAAGAGATAGGGCGTTCCTTCGTAGGTTTTTAAAAGTTGATGTTGAAGAACCAACTGAAGACCAATGTGTTAAAATACTTATGGGAACATATCCTAAATATGAAAAGAGAACTGGTGTTAAGTTATCATATACAGATTTCTTAAAAGAAAAAATATTTAGATTCATCGTTCAAATGACTGATGAATATAAAAGAATATATGAAATAGGAAATAGATATCCAGATGTAGCTCTTACTATAGTTATGAGTGCATTTTCTATGGCATTATATGAAAATAGTCCTGAAGTTAAATTAAAACATTTTTATAAAGCAATATGTAGAACTAAAGTAGTATATGAAGACTCAAAGAAAAAAGAAATTGAACATTTTAAAGAATTATTTAAAGACATTATAGCAGAAGAAAATGTTGATTTAACCGATATGTAATACACTTATTAACAAAGTGTATTTTATTTTGTTAGTAACTTAATGATTTTACCTATTTTTATACATTTAGTTAGAAATAAGTGTTTAAACTTTAATTATTCTCTATAGAATATTATTTTTTAATATAAAAAAGATATACTAAAATTCAATTATATGCTTTTGCAATAATATTTTTGTTTTGATAAACTCTTTTTCATAAAGGAAGGAGAGAGTATGAATGATTATTCAATTGAAGTAAAGAATGTAACTAAAGTTATTAATGGAAAGAAGATTTTAGATAACATTAATTTTAATGTTAATAGGGGAAGTGTTGTTGGATTAGTTGGACCTAATGGAGCGGGTAAATCTACACTTTTAAAGATTATGACTGGACTTTATACACTTGATGTTGGTGAAGTTATGTATGAGGGTGTTAGCTTAAAAAACAACTTTGAAAATGCTATTAAGAATGTTGGATCTATTATTGAAAATCCTGATATGTATAAAAATTTATCTGGTAAATCAAATTTAGATTTATTTAGAGTTATGTTTAGAGGTATCAGTGAAGAAACAGTTAGAGGTATTGTACAAATAGTTGATTTAGAAAAAAGCATTGGTAAGAAGTTTAAAACATATTCATTAGGTATGAAAGAAAGACTGGGGATAGCTTCATCATTACTTGGAAATCCAAAGATACTTATACTTGATGAACCAACTAATGGTCTTGATCCAATAGGCATAAAAAACTTAAGAAACTTAATTAAAAGTTTAAAAGGGGTAACTGTAATAATATCTTCTCATCTATTATCAGAAATAGAAGCTATATGCGATGAAGTTATATTCATTAATAATGGTACAATAATAGAAAGAAAGAACTTGATCAATACAAGTAATAAAAAATATGTAGAGTTTGAAGTAGATGATTACTCAAAAGCTAGATTTGTTGTAAGTGATTTTTGTATAGGGGAATCATTAAGTGTATATGCTTCAGATGAAGAAATAAGTTCAATTAATAAAGATTTAATAATGCATAATATCAAAGTTTATAGGATAACTGAAAAAACTAATAATTTAGAAAATGAATTCTTTGATAAGATAGGATATAACAATGATAAATTTAATTAAAAATGAATTTGTTAAGTTAAAATTATCCAAAGTAATTGTAAGCACTATTATATTAGTAATCATTATGTATTTAATATTTTATTTGAATAAAGATAAAGATTTTAATTATTTGAAGAATACTGTATTTAGTTTAATTCCTTTTATTAGTATTATAGTATCTATTGCATTTGGTGGAATAGTATCAAATGAATTTCAAAATGGTACGATAAGAATATATTTAACAAAACCTATTAGAAGATGGAAAGTATTGTTTTCGAAACTAATAGTTATATTTATTAATATTATTTATTATATGATTGTTGTAATAATTAGTTATTTAATATTATTGAAAGTATATAAGAACGGACTAATAAATTTTAACTACGTAAAAGATATAGCTATTAACTTCATGCCTGTATACTTTGTAGGTGTTTTAACACTGTTTTTATCAGTTATAACATGCAATACAGCAGTATCAGTAGGATTATCTATATTAACATGTTTTGTTTCTAATATTATTGCTCAGATATTCTTTGGTCTTGGATATACTATTGTTCAGTATACGTACCTCCCGTATGTTGACTTTAGTATATTTCAAGACTATGAATATATTTCATTAATGAAAAGTGAACTTGGTGTAAATCTAAGTATTAAATATGGAGTTATAATTCTTATTATAAATATTATATTTTTATTATTTTTATCATTTAATATATTTACTAAAAAAGATATTAAGAATTAATTAACAATTAAAATAATTTGTATTTTTGTTATTGTAATTTGTCTAATATAATGATAAAATTAATTGAATTTAGGAGATAAGATGGACTTAGATAAAACATTTGAAACAATGAAAGAAAAGAAAGATTATATTGCTTTAGCGGAAGATAAAATACAACCCGACTTGAATCTAAGTGAAGAAGTTAAAACATATATTTCTGCTTCTTCTATATGGGGAAAAAACGCAAGAACACTACAAAGTGCTATATATAGATTGCTAGCATATAAGTACATTTCTCAAGATGAAACGATAAAGTATGAAAATGCAATAGAAATTCTGGATTGTAATTAAAAAAGGATATTGTTAATACCCTTTTTGTTTGTAATAATCATGTAATTCTTTAAATCTTGCATAGTGTACTATTTCTCTTTGTCTTAAGAAATTAAGTGGCGCTAATAAACTTTCATCACTTGTCAAATCCATTAAGTTTTCATAAGTAGCTCTTGCTTTTTCTTCTGCTGCCATGTCTTCTTGCAAGTCAACTATTGCATCTCCAGTTGATGCTATATAAGATGCAGTAAATGGAACTCCTGATTGATCGAATGGAAATATTCCTCTTTTATGAGAAGCATACCAACCATCTAATCCGTTTGCTTTTAATTCATCAATATTTGAATCTTTTAATAATTGTTCTACCATTGTACATATCATCTCAACATGACCTAGTTCTTCTACACCTATATCTGTAAGTAGTGCTTTTCCCATTTCATCCGGCATTGTAAATCTTTGAGATAAATACCTTAACGCAGCACCTAATTCTCCATCTGACCCACCAAATTGAGTGATAAGTAGTTTTGCCATTCTTATATCTTTTTTCTTAACATTTATTGGATATTCTAAAGTCTTTTCATATTTGAACATTATATATTACCCCCCTTATCCCAAGGCCAAGGATTATTTATCCATGTCCACTTTGTAGAACTTTCTACTTCATTAATATTTAATGGACTATACATTGTGTCGTACTCTTTTTTTAATTTGTTTAATTCCTTATTGTATTCAGAAAATAATTTAAGAGCATTTGTTTCTGTTGGATGAATATCTAAATATAAACATAAATCTCTAATAGCAAAGTTATATATTTGTATCTTATATAGTAATTCATCTTTTTTATTGTTTACTTTAAGATTATATACATGATTTTTATATTTTGAGTATAAATTATCAAACATATTTCCTCTGTTAAATCCTTCTACAGGGTTTACAATAGGGTCATTATGTCTATTAAATACAATATTTCCAATGTTAAAAGTATTCTCTTCATAGTTTGTTTTATCAATATATTTATCTATATTTAAATTATCTTCTTCATGCTCTAGTTCAAAAAAATTATTGTTTTCATTAAAATACATTTTTATTCCTCCTAGGTTATTGTATGTATGATAAATATCATTTGTAGATGACAATAGACTAATTGATAATGCATTTTCATTATGTTAGTATATTTTTTATTAAAAGGAGATGCTATGTTTAATTCAAAAAAATTAATTGAGGAGTTAGTTGAAGAAGCAACTATGTTTGATATAGAAACACCTCTACTGGATTTAGTGGTACCAAGAGATGTATTATTTTCTAGTGATCTAAGTAGATATGATTTACAAGATTTATATAATATGAAACATAATTCATATAATTTAAGATTCGATGATAAAAAGAATAATGAAGAAATTGATTTATTTGTTCGAAGGGATGAAACTGAAGAAATAGATTCATATGATGTCGCTATTGTTAAAAATGGTGAGATGATGAAAACATATAGTGCTATGTTCACTAATGAAGTTGGATACAATTCATATAGATTTGGTATGCTTAATCAAAATGGTCTATATATGATGGAAACTATTAGGGATAACAACGGTATTTATTACTCTAAATGTAGATATTATGATCGAGATACGGCTTTAATAATCGGAACGGGTATACTTAATCAAAGTTTAATTGATTCATTAGAAGGATGCCAAATATTTCCTGATGCCGGAGAAAATGTTAAGATAAATGGAACTCTTGAAGACGTTATTTCATATTTTGATTATAAATGTGAAGAAGAATTAGGAGAAAAAAGTAAAAGGGAATTAATTATTAATTAAAATATGTGTAAAATATACAAAAACTCTTGTATATTTTTTTTCATTAATGTTACAATGATTATGGTGAAGAGAGAAATGTATAAAATAACAACATATTCTGAAGATGAAACTATGGAACTTGCTCAGAATATTGAATCAGAAAAGTTTCCAAACATGGTTA
>CAYVZW010000021.1:0-11089 GCA_964456325.1 uncultured Clostridium sp.
AAAGAAAAGCAGGATGGGATACTCATGGATTACCAGTTGAAATAGAAGTTGAAAAACAACTTGGTTTTCATGATAAAAATGATATTGAAAAATATGGTATAAAAGAATTTAATGAAAAATGCAAAGAAAGCGTATGGAAATATAAGACTGAATGGGAAAAAATGACACGTGAAATGGGTTACTTTATCGATATGAATGATCCATATATAACATGTGATAATAATTATATTGAAACAGAGTGGTGGATACTTAAGAATTTCTTTGATAAAGGACTTATATATGAAGGACATAAAATACTTCCATTTTGTACTAGATGTGGTACAGGTCTTGCTTCTCATGAAGTAACTCAAGGGTATCAAGAAGATGAAGTAACAACAGTAACTGTTCCAATGAAAGTAAAAGGAGAAGATAATACATATTTACTTGTATGGACTACTACTCCTTGGACGTTGCTTGCTAATGTTGCTGTATGTGTTAATCCAAAAGAAAAATATGTTAAAGCAGAATCTATGGGACATAACTTTATTGTAGCAGCTTCATTACTTGAAAAAGTTTTAGGAACTGAAACAAAAATAATTAAAGAATATGTTGGTAAAGATTTAGAATATATGGAATATGAACAATTATTGCCATTTATTGAACCAAGTAAAAAAGCATTCTTTGTTGTTTGTGCAGACTATGTAACAATGGAAGATGGAACTGGTTTAGTTCATATTGCTCCTGCTTTTGGACAAGACGACTATGAAGTTGGACTTAAATACAATTTACCAGTAGTTAATCCAGTAGGGGAAGATGGGAAATATATAGAAGGACCATGGAAGGGAACTTTAGTATTTGAAGCAGACTTAGAAGTAATTAAATACTTAAAGATGAACGATAAATTATTTAAAAAAGAAAAGTTAGTACATAATTATCCCCATTGTTGGAGATGCAAAACACCACTTTTATATTATGCTAAACCTAGTTGGTATATAAAGATGACTTCTTTAAGAGATGAACTTGTTAAGAATAATAATACAGTTAAATGGGTACCTGATTTTGTTGGTGAAAAGAGATTTGGTAATTGGCTTGAAAATGTTAATGATTGGGCATTATCAAGAACTAGATATTGGGGAACACCACTTAATATATGGAAATGTGAATGTGGACACTTAGAAAGTATTGGTTCTAGGAAAGAATTAGTAGAAAAATCAGTTGAAAAAATAGATGAAAATATTGAACTTCATAGACCATATGTGGATGATGTGCATATTAAATGTCCAGTATGTGGTAAATTAATGACTAGAACACCTGAAGTAATAGATTGTTGGTTTGATAGTGGAAGTATGCCTTTTGCTCAAAGACATTATCCATTTGAACATAAAGATGATTTTGATAAATTATTCCCAGCAGACTTTATATGTGAAGGAATAGATCAAACAAGAGGATGGTTCTATAGTTTAATGGCAATAAGTACATTTGTAATGAATGAAAGCCCATACAAATCAGTCCTTGTAAATGATCACTTACTTGATAAATTCGGACTTAAAATGAGTAAATCAAGAGGCAATGGAGTTAATCCATTTGAATTATTTAAAGAATATGGCGCTGACGCAGTTAGATGGTACTTATTATCAGTTAGTCCTGTATGGACGCCAACTAAATTTGATATTGAAGGTCTTAAAGATGTACAATTTAAATTCTTTAATACTTTAAAAAATACATATACATTCTTTGAATTATATGCTAATACTGATGAAGTAGATCCAAGAGAATTTAAAGTAGAGTATAAAGACTTAGAACAAATTGATAAATGGTTAATATCTAAATATAATAGTCTTGTTCAAAGCGTTACTGCTTCAATGGAAAAATATGACTTAAATAAAGCTGTTCATTTTATACAAGATTTCGTATGTGATGACTTATCTAATTGGTATATTAGACGCAATAGAAGAAGATTCTGGGGAAGTGAGTTAGATAATTCTAAAAAAGCAGTATATCAAACTACATATGAAGTATTAATTGGTGTATCTAAGTTAATGGCGCCTATATCTCCATTTATAAGTGAAGAAATATATAGAAATTTAACTAATGAGCCTTCAGTTCACTTAAGTGATTATCCTGAAGTAAATAAAGAATTAATTGATACTAAACTTGAAGAAAAGATGGATTTAGTTATTGAACTTATATCAAGTGCAAGAAATGTACGTGAAGAATCTAAAATTAAAGTAAGACAACCAATTAGTGAAGTAATACTTGAAAGTAAGTATGAAAAAACTATTAAAGAATTTGAAAGTTTAATATGTGAAGAACTTAATGCTAAAAAAGTAGTATGGGCAAAAGACATGAATAAATATCTTACTGTACATTATAAACCAAACTTTAAAGAAGTTGGTAAACTATTAGGAAGCAATTTAAATAAGTTTTCTGAGTATTTATCTAATATTACTAGTGAAAGTATTAAACTATTAGAAAGTGGCGAATTAAAGCTTAATTTTGACTCTGAAGAGATGACTATTGAACCTTCTTATGTTCTTAAAGATATTAAATCAAAAGAAGGATATAGTTCAGTAATGTTAAATTATAAAACAGTAGTTATTAATACAACTTTAACTAATGATTTAATAAATGAAGGTTTAGCTCGTGAAATAGTTTCTAAAGTTCAAAATCTTAGAAAAACAATGGACTTTAATGTATCAGATAGAATAAATATGATATATGATGCCCCTAAAGAATTAGAAAGTGCTATTAAAGAATATAGTAAATATATTAAAGATGAAACACTTACTATTAAACTATCTAAGGGAGAAGCTAAAGAATTATTTAAGATAAATGAGTATGATATGAGAATATCTATTGAAAAAGTAAAGTAATTAAAACGTGTTATTTTTGACAATAACATGTTTTTTTGATATAATATACAAGGTTTTAAGGGGGAATATATGAAAATATTAAATGATGAAGGCATATGGACACTAGAATATTATTGCTTAGGTAATGGCCCATCTGATATAAATGAAGATGAAGGATGTTATACATTATTTGCTTTAGAATATGAAGATATTAATTATTATGAACACACAAATGAAGATGATAGCAAAGAGTATCTTTATTCTTTTATATGCCCCGAGTGTCATAAAGAAACTGTAATTGATGAAGTATTAATTCCAGAAGCAATTAAAAGTAAAATAAGAGATAATAATGGATATAATAAAGAGTATGTAAGAAAGTACTCACTAAGTAGTGTAAATTATGAATAATTATATAAGAAACACTGTCTTATCAAATGAAGAAATAAATAAAATAAAAAGAAGAAAATGTATTGGTTTTGGAACTGAAGCAAATGTATATAGAGTAGGTAACCAAACCTTATATAAATTATATAGACCTTATGATGAACTATTAGAAGAATTTAATTATAGTGATTCAAATAAAATAAAATCTGTATATAGTGATGATAATATAAGATTAGCTATGGAAAGACAACCATTTGTTACTAGAACATCTTTGCCAATGTATCCTTTATATGATGAAGATGGTAAATATATTGGCTGTGCTTTAAAAGATCATAAATTATGTGCTCCGATACAAAGTATAGTAATGTTACCTTATAAAAGAAGATTTGAAATTCCAAGAAATTTATTACTTTCAGTAAAAGAACTATGTGATAATAATATATATCACCAAGATTTAGTTACAAAAGAAATTGATGGAAAAAGTCATAGTAATGTTTTAGTATCTTTAAGAGGCAAACCTCAAATAATAGATTTAGATGGTAAAAGTACATTATATACAACAAAAAAGAATGAATATTATGAATATAACTCATATGTATCTTTAAGTGCTCTTATTATGGAAATATTATTTGATATAGATTCAAGTGAAGACTTAGACTTTTACGATATGGAAAGAGTTATAAATAATATAGTTAAATATGGGGTGGATAGGGAATTATCAGAAAAATTAGTTAGTTTAGAATGTGAGTATGATGACTTACAATTAATACTTAAGTAACCTCAAATTACTGAAGTGGAACTAATAGAGTAGTTATTACTCTATTTTTTTTATATTGAGAAATTGATACTTTTATAGTAAAATATACTCATAAGTATTACTACAAAAAGGAGTGAAATATATGAATGAAATTAAATGTCCAAAATGTGGAACAATTTTTCAAATTGATGAACTTGAATATAGTTCTATAGTAAAACAGATAAGAGATTCTGAATTTGAAAGAGAAATATCTAGTAGAGATGAGCAATATAAAGAAGCTAAAGAAAACGCAATTAAATTAGCTGAAGCAAGTGTTAGAGATAAACTAAGACAAGAGTTAACTGAAAAAGAATTAGAAATAACTAAGTTAAAAAGTGAAGTTAATAATAAAGAAGAACAAACTAAAGGTAAACTTGAAAAGAGTTATACTGAAGAATTGAATAAAAAGAATTTAGAAATACAATACTTAGAAAGTGAATTAAAACTTAAAGCTTCTGAAAAAGACTTAGATATACAAAAAGCAATATCTGAAAAAGATAAAGAAATTAACTCTTTAACTAATAAACTTGAATTAGATAAGAATACTCATCTTTTAAGTGAAAAGAATTTAAAAGAAACATATGAAGAAAAGATTAAAACTAAAGATGAACAAATAGAATATTATAGAGATTTTAAAGCAAAACAATCTACTAAAATGATAGGTGAATCTTTAGAACAGCATTGTAATAATGAATTTAATCGTATAAGACCATTATTTAAAAATGTATATTTTGAAAAAGATAATGATGCTAAAACTGGATCTAAAGGAGACTTTATATTTAGAAATCTTGATGAAGGTAATACTGAAATAGTATCAATAATGTTTGAAATGAAGAATGAAGCGGATGAAACATCTACTAAACATAAGAATGATGACTTCTTAAAAGAATTAGATAAAGATAGAAAAGAAAAGGGTTGTGAATATGCTGTTTTAGTAACATTACTTGAACTTGATAATGATTTATATAATAATGGTATAGTTGATGAATCACATAAATATCCTAAGATGTATGTAATTAGACCTCAATTCTTTATTCCAATTATTACTTTAATAACAGGTATAGCAGATAATTCATTAAAATATAAAAAAGAATTAGATTTAGTTCGTAGTCAAAATATAGATATATCTCACTTTGAAGAGAATATGAATAATTTTAAAAGTGCATTTGGAAATAACTATAGGTTAGCAAGTGAAAAATATCATAAAGCAATTGAAGAAATTGATAAGAGTATTGAACACTTACAAAAAATTAAAGAAGCATTAGATTCAAGTGAAAGAAATCTAAGACTCGCTAATAATAAAGCAGAAGATTTAAGCATTAAGAAATTAACTCATAATAGTGAGACAGTTGCTAAAATGTTTGAAGAAGAAAGTAAAAAACATAAAATAGAAGATTAACTATTACTCTTAATAAACTCACGGAGCATTTTAATTAATGCTCTTTTTTCTATCCTTGAAACATAACTTCTAGATATATGAAGTTTCTTTGCTATTTCTTTTTGAGTATATTCATCAGTGTTATAAAGTCCATATCTCATTTTAATTATTTCAAATTCTCTATCATTTAATACTCTTAAATATTTATTAAGACTTTTAATATTATCATGTAATTCAATATTATTTTCTAAATTAATTGTTTATTCTTTTAATACATCAATTAATGTAATTTCACTTCCATCTTTATCAAAACCAATAACATCATTCAGACTAACATTGTTTGAATGTTTTTTATTACTTCTAAAGTACATTAGTATTTCGTTCTCAGCACATTTAGCAGCATAAGTAGTTAATTTAACACCTTTATTAGATTTATAAGAGTCTATTCCTTTAATAAGACCTATTGTTCCAATTGATATTAAATCATCACTAGAAGCTCCCATATTATCATATTTCTTTACAATATGAGCTACTAATCTAAGATTATGTTCTATTAATTCATTTCTTGCATTTTTATCTCCATTTAAAAACTGTTCAATATAATAGTTTTCTTCTTTTTCACTTAATGGTTCATCAAATACATTAAGTGAATAGCTTGTTGTAAAAAGCATTAACTCTTTAAATAATTTTTTAATTTTATCTATCATATTAAAGTTTATTTTTATTTAAAAAATATAGAACAAAAAATATGTAGTGTAACGCTATACTTTATGCTATAATCAAACCATGTAAAGTAACACTTTACAAGGAGGATTATATGGCGAGTAATAGAGCGCTAAGAAAAGCAAGTATAGTAAAGGAGGACGAATTTTATACCAAGCTATCTGATATTGAAAAAGAATTATCACATTATCGGGATTATTTTGAAGATAAAGTAATTTTTTGTAATTGTGATGATCCGTTAGAATCAAACTTTTGGAAATATTTTGAACTTAATTTTACAATATTAGGATTAAAAAAATTAATTGCTACCCATTATGAAACTGATAAACAGTCATACATGTTAGAAATATCTAAAGATGTAAATGGAGATGGACTAATTACAAGTAAAGACATAGTAAAAAAGACACTAAAGCAAAACGGAGACTTTAGGAGTCCAGAGTGTATTGAACTATTAAAAGAATCTGATATTGTAGTAACAAACCCACCATTTAGTTTATTTAGAGAATATATTGACACATTAATTAAATATGATAAGAAGTTTATAATAATTGGAAACCAAAATATAATAACTTATAAAGAAATATTTCCGTTATTTAAAAGTGACAAAATATGGTTAGGCTATCATTATGGTTCACAAGAGTTTCTTGTGCCTGATGACTATGATAATAGCAATGCTTATATAAAACCTGATAATCATAAATATGTTAAATTTGGAAATATAATTTGGGTTACAAATTTAGAAATATCAAAGAGAAATAAAGAACTGATATTATACAAAAAGTATGATGAAGTTTATTATCCAAAATATGATAATTTTGATGCGATTAATGTTGATAAAATAAGTGAAATACCAATAAATTATGATGGATTAATGGGAGTACCAATTACTTTTTTGAGTAAATATAGCCCTAAACAATTTTCTATTATAGATGCACTAAATAGGTATTCTTTATGCGACACACAAAATACTAATGATAAAGTTAAAGCAATGCATTCACATTCTTGCAATATTAATGGAAAATCAAAATACTTTAGAATAATTATAAAAAAAGTAGGTGATAAATAATGCCTACTAATTCAGCGTTGAGAAATGCCAATAAAGCTAAGCAAGACGAATTCTATACACAATTATCTGATATAGAAAAAGAGATGAAATATTATCGTGATTATTTTAAAGATAAAATTATATTTTGTAATTGTGATGATCCAACTTATTCGAATTTTTGGAAATATTTTGAACTTAATTTTACAGTTTTAGGAGTAAAAAAATTAATTGCTACTCATTATGAAATAGATAAACCATCTTATAAATTGGAAATAACTAAAGATATTGATGGAGATGGATTAATTACAAGTAAGGATATTATTAAAACACCTCTTAAGCAAAATGGTGACTTTAGAAGTCCTGAGTGTATAGAACTATTAAAAGAAGCGGATATTGTTATTACAAATCCACCATTTAGTTTGTTTAGAGAATATGTTTCTATATTATACAAGCATAATAAAAAATTCATAATAATAGGAAATGTTAATGCTATTACATATAAAGAGTTTTTTCCATTAATTAGAGATAATAAAATTTGGATGGGCGTAAGTATTCATAGTGGAGATAGAGAATTCAAAGTTCCGGATAACTATCCTCTAAATGCCAGCACATATAGAGTAGATTCACTTGGTAATAAATATATTAGAATTAAAGGAGTAAGGTGGTGGACTAACTTAGATTATAAAGAAAGACATGAGGATTTGATATTATATAAAAAGTATAATAAAATAGATTATCCAAAATATGATAATTATGATGCAATAAATGTAGATAAAACAACTGATATACCAGTTGATTACAATGGAATTATGGGTGTCCCAATTACATTTCTAGATAAATATAATCCGGAGCAGTTCAAAATTATAGATATTAATCCACATTTTTTTACAATTGTTGAAAAAGGTTTACCAAAACCAAGACAATTAACTTTAAAAAATGCAAATAAAAGTGATCCATATGCAAGAATATTAATTAAAAAAATAGAAAAGGAGAAAGAAAATGGAAATTAAATTACATGATATTAAAATTAGAGATATAGTATTAAACTATGTGAATAATGATGAAGAAGGGGTTATTGGTTATAATGGTAAATTAAATATTAGGCCAAAATATCAAAGGGAATTTGTTTATAATGATGCGAAAAGGGATGCAGTAATAGATACAGTAAGAAAAGGATTCCCATTAAATGTAATGTATTGGGTAGATAATGCAGATGGGACTTATGAAGTGCTTGATGGTCAGCAAAGAACAGTAAGTATATGCGAATATTTTATAGGAAACTTCGCTATAAATTATCAATATTTTCATAATTTAGAAAGTGATGAAAAAGAACAAATACTTGATTATGAACTTAAAGTATATTTTTGTAAAGGATCTGATAAAGAAAAGTTGGAATGGTTTAAAACAATTAATATTGCTGGTGAAAAATTAGCAGATCAAGAACTTAGAAATGCAATATATACTGGAGAATGGTTAACTGAAGCAAAAAGACATTTTAGTAAAACAGGATGCCCTGCTTATGGACTTGGAAGTGACTATTTAAATGGAACACCAATTAGACAAGACTATTTAGAAACAGTATTAAAATGGATAAATTATGGAGAAATAGAAGAATATATGGCTAGTCATCAACATGATAATAATTGCAATGAATTATGGTTATATTTTCAAAGTGTTATTAATTGGGTTAATGTAGTATTTCCAAACTATAGAAAAGAAATGAAAGGCGTAGAGTGGGGACTATTATATAATGAATATAAGAACGGACACTATGATTCTAATAAGTTTGAACAAGAAGTTAAAGAGTTAATGATGGATGAAGATGTTACAAATAAAAAAGGAATATATGAATATTTATTTGACGGAAAAGAAAAACATTTAAATATTAGAGGATTTTCAAATAATCAGAAAAGAGAAGCGTATGAAAGACAAGTTGGTATATGTCCTATGTGTAGTAATCAATTTGATATAGATGATATGGAAGCAGATCATATCACACCATGGCATGATGGAGGTAAAACTATAACTGATAATTGTCAAATGCTTTGTAGAGAATGCAATAGAAGGAAGTCTGGAAGATAATATTTAGTATTTATTATAAGAACTATTAAAAGAGAAAAATTTTAATATTTTTTTATTAGTGTAAAGCAAACAAATTGTTAAAAATAATTTTAATATTGCTTAAACGTAGATGAAATCTAGCAAATGTTTTTTAGATAAAGTTTTTTAAAAAAATTAAGTTTACATTTTTGCTAAAAATTGAAAAAAGATTGCAAAAAAACATTTACAAAAAGAAATAATAATTCTATAATTGAATTATGTTAGAACCATACTAACATAAGAAGGTGAGGAATATTATGGAAAGGGATTTTTTTGCGGATTTAGTGGTTGTTAAAAGAAGTGGCCAAAGAGTAGAATTTAATGACACTAAAATTGCACTAGCAATCAAAAAGGGTTTTGATAGTGTATATGAAGAATATGATGAGAAACAAGTAAACAAAGTTAAAGAAAAAGTATTATCATATATAGAAAAAGAATTTAAAGATAGAAAGACAATAGGTGTAGAAGACATTCAAGATGTAATTGAAAAAGAATTACAAGCACTTAAATATGATGATGTGTATAATTCATTTAAGAGTTATAGAGAAAGAAGAGCATCTTCAAGAGAAGCATTTGTTGTTAAGCAACAACATAAATTCGTTAAAGCAATTGAATCATTGGGATTAAAATCTGCTAATGAAGAAAATGCTAAAAGAGAGAATGCTAATGTTGATGGAGATGGGCCAATGGGAACTATGTTACATTTTGGTTCAACTGTATCTAGAGAATTTGCTAAAGCATACTTAATGGATGCTAAATATGCAAGAGCTCATGACGAAGGATATATACATATACATGATTTAGATTTTTGGGCTATGGGAACTACTACTTGTACTCAAATTGATTTAAGTAAACTATTTAAAAATGGTTTTTCAACAGGACATGGTTACTTAAGAACACCAAATAGTATAATGAGTTATACTGCTCTTGCAGCTATAGCAATACAGGCTAATCAAAATGAACAACACGGAGGGCAGAGCATACCAGCATTTGATTATTATATGGCTCCTGGGGTACTTAAAACATTTAAAAAAGAATTTAAACAAGCGTTATATGATACATTAGAATTTGATGGATTTATTGAATTGATTAATTTTAATAAAATAGTTGAATTAATTGATAAATTAGAATCAATTGAATTTGAACTTGGACTATTTAATGAATTTACTGCAAAGAGTCCTAGAATTAAAGAGATATTTGAAAACTCATATGAAAGAGCAATGAAGAAAACTGATAGAACTACATATCAAGCAATGGAAGCATTTATTCATAATTTAAATACAATGCATTCAAGAGCTGGAGCACAAGTTCCATTTAGTTCAATTAACTTTGGAACTGATGTTAGTCCTGAAGGAAGAATGGTTATTAAGGATTACTTATTAGCGGCGGATGCAGGTCTTGGGCATGGAGAAACTCCAATATTCCCAATATCAATATTTAAAGTTAAAGAAGGAGTTAATTATTTTAAGGAAGATCCTAACTATGATTTATTTAGATTATCATGCAAGGTATCTGCGAAGAGATTATTTCCAAACTTCTCATTCTTAGATTCAAGCTTTAATAAACCAATGCTTGTACCTGGAGATATTGATACTGAAGTTGCATATATGGGATGCAGAACAAGAGTACTTGCAAATGTATGTGGACCAGCTATTACTCCTGGAAGAGGAAATTTAAGTTTTACATCAATTAATTTACCTAGACTTGGTATTAAACATGGTATTTGTTTAGGTGAAAGAGATAAAGCTGATATGAAAGGATTCTATGAAGAGTTAGATGAACTACTTGATTTAGTAAAAGGACAATTACTTCAAAGATTTGAATGTCAATGT
>CAYVZW010000021.1:11099-13887 GCA_964456325.1 uncultured Clostridium sp.
TAAATCAAAAGCTAATTTTAAATTCTTATTAGGTTCTGGGGTATGGATAAATAGTGAAAAGTTAGAAGCAAATGCTAAACTTAGAACAGTATTAAAACATGGAACTCTTTCAATAGGATTTATTGGACTTGCAGAAACACTTAAAGCTTTATTAGGAGAACATCATGGAGAAAGTGATAAAGCACAAAAATTAGGTGTTGAGATTATTAAACATATGAGAGAAAAATGTAATGAATATTGTGAAAAAGAAAATTTAAATTTCACATTACTTGCTACTCCTGCTGAAGGATTATCAGGTAGATTTGTAGGTATAGATAGATCAATATATGGAAAAATTAAAGGTGTTACTGATAGAGAATACTATACTAATTCATTCCATGTACCAGTTTACTATAAGACAAGTGTTCAACATAAATTAGAAATTGAAGGAGTATACCATAAATTTACTAATGCAGGGCATATATCTTATATTGAATTAGATGGAGATACTGTAAATAATGTTGATGCATTTGAAACAGTAGTTAGAATAATGCATGATACAGATATTGGATATGGAGCAATTAACCATCCAGTTGATAGAGATCCAGTATGTGGATATGTTGGTGTTATCAAAGACGTTTGTCCTAGATGTGGAAGACATGAAGGAGAAGGCGTTGAGATGGAAAAAATAACAAATATGAATTGTGGATGTTAGGAAAGGAAGGGATAAAAGATGACAGAGAAAGATACAAAAAAAGCTAAAAAAGTAGGCGAAGGTGTTGGATTCGAAAGAATTAGAAGAATAACTGGATACCTAGTTGGAACTTTAGATAGATTTAATACTGCTAAAAAGAGCGAAGTTAATGATAGAGTAGTTCATTCAGGAGTTAAATAAAATGGATATACGTTTAGCAGCTGATTTACAAACTGATAGTATTGTTGATGGACCAGGTTTAAGAGCAGTTGTTTGGACACAAGGATGTTCTCATAATTGCCCTGGATGCCAAAATCCAAATACACATGATTTTAATGGTGGAGGACTTGTTCCGGTTAAAATGGTTTGTGATGAGATTAGTAAACTTAAATATCATACAGGAATTACTTTTAGTGGAGGAGATCCAATGTTTCAACCTGAAGCTTGCAATGAAATAGCGGCATATTCAAAAAATTTAGGATTAGATATTTGGGTATATACAGGATTTACTTTTGAAGAATTAGTAGAGATGTCTAAGAAGAATCCAATATATGATGAATTCATTCATAATATAGATATATTAGTTGATGGAAGATTCATTCTAAAAGAAAGAGACTTAAGTTTGTTATTCAGAGGCTCAAGAAATCAAAGACTTATAGATGTTAAAAAAACATTAGAATCAGGTAAAGTTATTACTTTAAATGAATATGAATATCTTGAAGAAAAAGAATATGAAAAAAGACCAATATTTGTATAATTGGTCTTTTTAATTGGATTAATATAAAAATTTATTAAACATCAATGTATCTTATTGACTATAATGAATAACTAATATATAATTGCTTTAAGAGGTAGATATGAAGTATATTATTGATAAAAAGAGACAAATGGATTTAGAGTATAGTTTGATATGTGATTTTATAAAATTAAGATCAAAGTTAGGCTTAACACAAAATGAAATGTCAAATGATTGTGGTGTTATAAGAGAAATGATAGCGGTAATTGAAAATAGGAAAAAGCATCCACAAATAAATACATTAATTAAAATATTGGAACCATTTGGTTATACATTGTCAATTACAAAAATAAAGGGGGGAAAACAATGAAAGAGATAATGAATTATGATGAAAGAGTATTTGAGAAAATTAAACATGTTGATGAATATGGAAATGAATATTGGACTGCCAGAGAGTTACAAGTAGCATTAGATTATGTAAAATGGGACAAATTTTTACTACTTATTGAAAAAGCTAAAAACGCCTGCATTAACAGCAATTATAAGGTTAACGACCATTTTCTCCAAGTGGGGAAAATGGTCAAGATAGGTTCTAATGCCATTAAAAAGACTTTAGACTACAATTTGACTAAATATGCATGTTACCTAATTGTACAAAATGGAGATTCAAGAAAAAAAGTAGTAGCTTTAGGACAAACGTATTTTGCAATTCAAACTCGTAAACAAGAGTTAAGTGAAAAAGAATACTCTTCACTTACTGAAAATGAAAAGAGATTTTATCAAAGAAGTTTAACAAGAAAAGGAAATTATTTGCTTAATCAAGTTGCTAAAGATGCCGAAGTTAAAAACTTTGATAAATTTCATAATGAAGGTTATAAAGGATTATATAATGGTGAAACCGCAGATGATATTGCTAAAAGAAATGGATTAAGATATAGAGAGGATATTTTAGATAATATGTGCAGCGAAGAACTAGCTGATAATCTTTTTAGAATAGTTCAAACCGAATCTAAAATTAAGAAAGATAAAATAATTGGTGAAACTAATGCAAATAAAGCACATAATAAGATGGGAAAAGAAATTAGAAAATTCATAAAGAAACAGGGTGGAACAATGCCTGAAGATTTGCCTACACCAAATAAAAGTTTAAAAGAATTATCAAAAGACAAAAAATTAAGGAAAATTGGATAAATTTTTGCTACTTATTGAAAAAACTAAGAATGTTTGTCATAACAGCAATTATAAGGTTAACGACCATTTTCTCCAAGTGGGGAAAATAGTGAAAACAGGGGCTTTAAAGAAAATTATTAATGATTATAATTTATCTGGGTATGTATTTTACTTTGTTATATAAATGTACATTATTAATTTAAAATATC
>CAYVZW010000022.1:0-2951 GCA_964456325.1 uncultured Clostridium sp.
CTTTTAATAAAAAAGTAAAATATTATACATTAAATATTTTACTTATTAAATCAATGCTATCTATTACATTATCTATTTTATCTATAGTTCTTATTTTATATTTTTCTTTCATTATTTTTTTAAATGTTTCATAATAATCTGAATCTCTATTTAATTCTTTATAATAGTTAGAATTTTCTCTTAGAAATATTTTGTATTTAGGCTCTTCTACTAATTTATTTTGTACTTTTAAGTTCATTCTTCACCACTATATAAATTATCTATAGGTTCTCTTTTTGCTTTTACTTCTTCATCTTTTTTATCTTCCTTAGTAAATTCTTCCACTAACCCCACTGCTTTTTGTATTGAATTAATATTTTCTTCCAATGAATCTAAATTTATATTTTTTATTGAGTTTAAAATACCTTTCACATTTAATGAGCTTTCTTCTCTAGTTAAATATTTATCCCATATACTATTACTTTCACCATATATATCATATAATTCATATAACTTTTGCCAAGAAGTATCTTTATTCTTAACATAATCAATAAATTCCGGCTTCTTAGAAACAAATTTTTTAAAATCATCTATCTTTGACATACTACATTATATGAAAAAAGAGTATTGTAATTACTCTTTTATTTCAAAATAATTTCCACTATCTAAGTAAAGAATGCCTTTTTTACCTTCTAATTTCTTAACTATTTCTACATATTTATTTATATTTGATAGTTTATTTATATTTATATAAACTTGATTTCCATCATTCATATAGAATAGGAATCTTTCACTATCATATGATATAGAACTATATTCTATTTCGCTTATCTTATTAATGATATCTGTGTCAATATCTTTAAACTTTTCTACAAACTTTTTTTCAATATTGTCAGGAATATAATTTATAAGCGTAGGTATTCCTTCAATTTCATTTAAGTCATAATAGTTTTGATCACTACACATATATTCATTCTTATCTTTGTTATAATATAATACTTTTTTTTCACTAACATTAATTACCAAAATAAAACCATATTTTTTTGTTACTACAATGTCTTCAATTAAGTCTAACTTTAATAATCTTTTCTTAATTTTAGATTTACTAAGTACTATAAACTTAGGATAATCACTTACTTGAGCTGTTTCAATTATTTCTTCATCTGTATAGTAACTATTATTTTCAATAATTATATTCTTTGTTTTTATATTAAAAGCATAAGTAATAACATAATACAATAAATATATTGTAAGTAAAAATACTATGAACTTCAATAAATTAAATCTTTTCTTCCTCTTTTTCATTATTTCCCTTTAAATTACTTATTATTTCTTCCATAATTATAGTACTGGATGCCATATCTTTAATATTTTTTAGATTTTCTTTAATTTCATTAAATGTAGAAGTCTCAAATATATTATCTATTGCCTCAGATAATGATTTTTCATTTAAATCTTTCTCTTCTATTAAAACAGATATACCTTTATTTACTAAATCCAGAGCATTATAATATTGATGATTATTCGCAACATATGGACTTGGTATTAATATAGATGGTATTTTAGTAGCCATTATTTCAGATATTGTTGAAGCCCCAGCTCTAGATATAATTAAATCTGCACTTTTCATTAAACTTGGTAAGTTATCAAAAAATGGTAATATCTTTGTTGAAGATGGCACTATTAAATTATTATTTAACTCTTTAAAACTATTTTTACCTGTTATAAATAATATTTCAGTATCATCTTCATGATAATCTCTTAAGAAGTCTAATATCTTTTCATTGACTGAAGCACTTCCTAATGAACCCATAACGATAATAATTAATTTTTTAGTTTTATCAAATCCTAGTTTAGTTTTATCATACTTCTTTGATTCAATTGCTCTTTGAGCAACTGGATTACCTGTATAAACTATATTTTTACATTTTAGTTTTCGGGTTCCTTCTTTAAATGAAACAAACACTTCATCAACTTTTTTTGATAAGAATATATTAGTTCTACCAGGTAACATATTTTGTTCATGTAAGAATACTTTAATATTTCTTTTCTTTGCTGCTAAACATACTGGTAATGTAACATAACCGCCAAATGCTATTACTGCATCTGGTTTAAATTCATCCATTATTTCTAAACATTTTTTATAAGATTTTTTAATACAAGAAATATTTTTAATATTTCTTTTCATATCAGTTTTTGATAGTCCATATATTTCAAGTCCAACATAAGGTATACCCATACCAGGTATTAAATCAGCTTCCATTCTATTAGATGTACCAATGTATAAGTACTCATTTGTTTTGTCTTTTTTAATTTCATCTAGAACAGATAATGCTGGGTATATGTGCCCCCCTGTTCCTCCTGCAGTTAAGATAAATTTCATATTACCTCTCCTTTTCGATATATATTATATACCTTTTTTAATTATTTTGCATTAGTTCTATGATTTTTTCTCTAAGGAGCCTATTTGCACTTTCAAGATCCATGCCTTTTATATCAAGCGGTTTACCAATTCTAGTTATTAATTGATTCTTTTTCCCATCATAATATCCACTTGTAGCATAAGGTATTATTAATGCATTTGTTTTACTTGCTAGAGAAACAGCTCCGAATTTTAAATCTAATAGTAATGAATCTTCATATTCTTCTTTAGTTATTTTGTTATCTCTAAGTAATTCTTTTAAGTATTCATCCGCATCCATAACATATTCTTTTAATTCTTCATCTGTTATTCTTCCATCATTATTTAGTTTTATTAATAATTCTACTTGAGTATATCTAATACTTCTATTTTTAATCTTTTTAATTAAGTCTTTTTTTGAAATATTGTTTTTTACTATCTGATATAATTCATTTAATTTATCTTCTTTGCATATGACTTCATTTCTAGTTCCTTCAGGAAATATTCCAAGAGCACCACCATTATTTAATACATCCATTGCTTCGCTTTTAGCATGTTCATCATGAATGCT
>CAYVZW010000022.1:3051-13785 GCA_964456325.1 uncultured Clostridium sp.
GGATCATCCTCATCTATATTATCTTCATCTTTAATATCTCTATAAGCAACTTTACCGAGTTTAGTCTTAGGAAGTTCTTTTCTATAACCATAAGCATATGGAAGAGCATAAGCAGCAATATTCTTTTCGCATAGTTCACGAATACTTTTCTTTACTTCACTAGTTAATTCTATATCATCTTTTAATACAATATATGCTTTAACAACTTCTTTCTTGTATGGATGTGGAACACCAATTACCACGCATTGTTTAACATAAGGACTATCTAATATAATACTTTCTATTTGTCCTGGATAAATATTATATCCTGAAGAAACTATCATTCTTTTTAGTCTTCCTTTAAAATAAACAAATCCTTCTGCGTCCATAGATGCCATATCTCCACTATGTAACCATATTTTATTATCTTCGTGTAGTCTTAACATTCCTGCCGTTTCTTTTGGTTCCTTGATATATTCTTTCATTACAGTTGGTCCATTAATACACATTTCACCTATTTGTCCAACTTTTAATTCTTCAGTTGTACCTGGTTTGCATATCTTTATAAAACAGTCTGGACAAGGAATACCAATACTTTCTTCTCTTGTTGTTTCTAGAGGCATCATTGTTACACCTGCTGCGCACTCAGTCATTCCAAAAGCTGTTCTTACTTTAGTATCACTTCCATGATCATATAAGAAGTCATCTATTCTATATTCTAATTTTGAACTTAAAGTATCTCCTCCACAAATAATACACTTAATAAATGATAAATCTTCATCTTTAAGTTTTCTACTATATGTAAGTCCTTCTAATACACTAGGGACACAAGCTAGAATATTAGGTTTGTATTTAAGTAATGTTGTATCAAACTTTTTAGGGTCAACAGATGGAAGTATTATTGCATGTCCTCCACTTGCCCAACAAGCATGAAATGTACAACCAAGACCAAAGCCATGGAATATAGGCATAATAGCTAAAATACTAACCCCATCACCTAACACTTTATTTATTTCTAGTTCACTAAGAACAAGAGAATTGAAGTTCATATTAGTAAGAACTATTCCCTTAGGTTTACCAGTTGTTCCTCCACTATGTAAAATAACTGCATTATCATTTCCTTTACCTTTATCTTCAATTTTGTCTTTATAATATTTTGCTTTACTCATAAAATGGAACCAAGATATAACATCTTCTCCATAAGGTTTCTTAACTTTAAGACCTTTAGTTAATTTATATCCAATTCTCATAGCACTATCCATTGATTCTGAAACTGATACCCATATTATCTTTTTAAGATTTAACTCATCTCTTATATTTTCAATCTTTGGATAAACCATATCCATAACAAGTAAATATTCAGTATCTGTTAAATTCATTCCATATTTAAGTTCTTCTTCACTTGATAATGGATGCATCATATTAGCAATAGCTCCAATTTTATTAAGAGCATAGAAACTCATTATTCCTTCTGGTGTATTTGGCATACATATAGTAACATTAGTTCCTTTTTTAACTCCAGCTCTTGCAAAAGCACATGCAATTTCATCAATCTTTCTAATTAATCCCTTATATGTTGTTTTGCTTCCATAATAAGAGTATGCAATATTTGTTGGATATTTAACTGATGCTTTCTTAATTAATCCATACATTGACACGTCTGGGTATTCAACATGTGATTTCATATTCACATAGAATTTAAACCATGGATATTCATTTTTACTATTTGATTTTACTTTCTTCATTATCTCTCCTTTTTAAAATCATATTCTTTATTATATTCATTAATCTCTCATTTTCTTCATCTAAGTCTTTAGTAATATATATTGGCTTACCAAACTCTATAGTCAAACCTTTTTTAAATTTAACATATTTACCTGTTATGGCAAAAGGTACTATAGGTATATTATTCTTTTTAGCAAATGATACTGCTCCATATTTAAATGGCAATATTATTTCATTTGTTTTATTGGTCGTACCTTCAGGAAATAATCCAATTACTTCACCACTCTTTAATACTTCATCTACTTCAGTTTTAACATTATCTTCATGTGAAGTCCTGTCAACTCTAATGCATCCCATACTTCTATAAAATCGATTACCATTTTTAGTATCAAACAGTTCTTTTTTAGCAAGTATATGCACTACTCTATTAGGAACTCCTACCATAGTTGCTGCATCTAAATTATTAATATGATTACCAGCTAAAATCACTCCACCTTTTGAAGGTATATTTTCCCTCCCAATGATAGTTGGCTTGTAGAGTAACTTATATATTGGAAGTCCTAATGTTCTAACTAGTTTATACACAAATAATCTCATACTATCACCTTACTACTTATTATAGCATATTTTTTTTATTATTTCTTTTAATTTTATCATTGACATTGATTATGTCTAATATAAAACAATTAAAAACACTTAATTAAGTATTAAGTGTCCATCTTATTATTGTTTGCTTTTGATATGTTTTTTTCTTTTACTATAAATAATATATACTATAATTAATATTATTAATAATAGCAAACTTCCAGCAAATACTATTCCCAGTATATTTGTTTTATTAACATTGTTTAATCTTTCATTTTCTATTTTTTCTACAATATTAATCGCATCCATATTTGTTTTTTTGCCTTCATTTATATTAAGCATAAACAAATCTAAATCAAATAATATTCTATTATCCAGATATTCACCTTTTTTATAGTTTGTTATTTCATTATGAACAATAGAAGATTCTCCATCAATACTTACTTTTGTATTTTTAGTTCCATGTGCCCATACTTTAAATAAATTTGAATGATATGGTAATTTTGTCATTATAGTAATACTTTTAACATCATAATCAAAGTCATCTAAGAATCTAAAATATAATTCTGCACTATCTTTATTCTCAACAAGTACGTTTAATACTGTATAGCATAAATAATATACATAATCACCTTTGTTTTCTGGCAATGTTATAATGTAATACTCCCCATCATCTTTATAATCGAATTCGACATCTTCAACATTGTCAGAATAGAAATTATCTTCAGTATACTTTTCAATATCAACGCCATCTTTAACTTTACCAATATTAAATAATTGAACACCTTCTCCATCATAGATTGAACTACTTTTAAATGATTCTGTGTCTCCTTTAAATTCTTTTAAAGATTTGTCTTTATAATATATTTTGATTTTAACAGGGCCATCTTGATCAGATACTTTAATTATCTCATTTACTCTAAGACCACCTGCTATCTCTGTTTCAGCATCAATATATATTTTATCTATAGTTGTAGCCTTAACATTTATAGTAAAACTTACAATTAATAATAATGTAAATAATATTTTTTTCATTTTAATCACCTTGATAATTATACAACACTTTTAATTATTTAACTAGTTTTTTCACTATATTATCATCAACATGTAATTTGTTCTTATTATTTATATAATTATTAATACCATAAAATGTAAGTCCTAATGAAACGAATGTAATCAATGAACTTACAGCAATTGAAGAAACCGCAAAAGTAGGAAATAACTCAAGTATGTTTCCTCTTGCCAATTCATAATGTAAATATGAAGTGCATCCACCTAAAACAGCGGTACCTGTCGCACTTGTTATAAGGAACTTTTTAGATTCATGCATTTCATCAATAATAGTTTTTCTTTTATTCATAATTTACCTCAATTCTTATAATTAATTAATACCAGACAAACAATTTTTAAATTGTTTTTGAAAAATAACAAATAATAATATTACTGGAATAATAGAAATAACTAAAGCCATCATTAAAACTCCATAGTCACTATACCAAATATTTCCTAAACTATTCAAAAATATTGAATTTGTAAATTTGCTTTGAGACTGGATTAGAATTACTGGTATTAATAATGAGCTCCAAGAATCAATAAATATTAGAAGAGCGCTAGTAATAAACACCGGTTTCATGCAAGGTATGTATACTTTATAATAGATTTCAAATTCACTTAATCCATCTATTCTTGCTGCTCTAATTAATTCTATTGGCATAAATTTAGTATTTTGTTTAAATAAATAGATAGAAAAAGGAAGAGATAACGACGTAATTATTAAACTAAAATAAGTGTCCAACAGCCCAACATATTTAAAGATCATAAATAGTGGAACAACTATTGTCGAAGAAGGAATCATCATAGACATAAACATAAACATAAATGTTTTTTCACTATGCTTTGTCTTATACATAGTAAATGCATATCCAGCTAAAGATGATAATAATACTCCAACTAACATTGCCAATATTGAAACAATTAACGAATTCTTAACTGATATTACAAAGTTCTGTGTATTAATTAAATTATTATAGTTTAAAATTAAGTTAGTAAATGATAAATCTTTAAATATGGTTCCACCTTTTATTGAACTATTACTGCTAAAACATGATAATATCATCACCATAAATGGTAAAATCATAATTACAGATATAATAGTCATAATTATTACATTCAAAGAATTAAATAACTTTTTCTTCATTTTTATTTCCCCTTTTTATAAAAAGTATACTTATAATCATACATATAATAAATATTGCAATTCCAATTGTTGAAGAATAGCCATATTGTGAAACGTATGTAAATGCTCTTTTGTAAAGATAATTTACTAAAGTAAATGTACTTAATTGTGGTCCACCTTTTGTAATTATTGAACTCTCAACATATAACTGAAATATACTAGTTGCAGCAATTACAGAAATTAGAACTAAAGTGGGTTTTATAGATGGTATTATAATCTTTGTAAAAACTTTATAATTTGAAATACCATCTATTTTTGCTGCTTTATATACATCTTCATTAACACTTTTAATTGACGTTATAAATAGAAGAATATAAAATCCACTCCATGCCCAAATACAAATTAGTGCGATAACAATTCTTGCTCCCCATATACTTTGTAGCACACTTGTCTCTGGAGGAATAATTTGCATATTAGCTAGAATTCTTGAAATAAACCCCCCATTGTAACAAAGTTGTTTGAAAAAAAGTGAGTATGCTACGGAAGATGTAATACATGGAACATAAAAAATTGTTATAAGTATGTTTTGAAGTTTTTCACTTTTAATCTTTGTAATTTGCAATGAAACATATAAACAAAATAATACAATTAAAGGAAGAATAATAATTGTAAAAATACATGAATTTTTTAAAGTTATTATGAAAGTATTATCGTTTATTAATTCTTTATAATTATATAATCCAGCAAATGTTAGATCATTTCCCCTACCTTTAAAAAAGCTTAAGATAAATGAATAAAGCAAAGGTATATATGTTATAAAGATTATTACAATAAGACTAGGCAATATAAACTTTATTAAATTATTATTTGCTTTCCTTTTCATATTAATCTTCAGAGACTACTTTTTCTGCTTCTTTTTGTAAAGTATTAATTGCCTCATCTAATGTAATTTTTCCATCTATATATTTTTCTGCATACTCCCCAACTGTATATGTTATCTCATATGTATGTAATCCATACTTTACTGGAATAATGTTTTTACTCCATTCAGCCATTTGAGTATTTATCTTTTGATTGCCATAGAATTCACTTCCATCATCATCTAATTCATTAATAATATTCTTGTTAACAGTAATCAATGAAAATTCATCAGCCATATAATTTATTAACTCAGAATTTGTTGCAAACGTTTCTACACAAAATTTAATTGCCTCATCCTTATTATCTTTATTAATGATAAACCAATTTCCACCACCTAGATTTGATACATTTGAATAATTATTTCCTGTGCCTATTTTAGGCATCGTCGTTACTCTCCATAATCCGCTTTGATCTTCATATGATCCGATGATTGGAGCCCACCAACTAGCTCCAACTAAAGAAGCTATTTTTTGGTTGGCAATTGAAGATATAATATCATCCCAACTACTTGCCCTATATACTATTCCTGAATCAAATACCTTTTTTAATGTCTTAAATGTATCTTTAAATGCTTCATTGTTAGAAATATTTGCTTTTCCATCATCGTCAAAGAACCAAGTCCCAGCTGATTGATACATCAATCTTCCTTCCATATCACCCGATGGTGCTATAGGCAACATACTATAGCCAGTTTTTGCTTTTACATTTTTGCCTATCTCAATAAATTGATCCCATGTAATATTGTTTAAACTATTTTCATCGTATCCCGCTTTTTCTAAAATATCTTTTCTATAAAATGTTACACCTACAGCTGAATCAAAAGGTATTGCATAGATTTTACCATTGTAAGTTACATTAATTGCTTTAAAATCCATATAATCTTTAATATTTATTTCATCTGTTAAATCTACAAAATAATCAGTATAATATTTTACATATTCAAGAAAATTATAATCTTCATCATAAAAAATATTAGGAAGAGTTTCTAAAGAACCTGCTGACAATTGAACTTTCAATTTCTCAACCATATCTTCTTGACCTATTTTCACAACTTCATATTCATATTTATTATTAGGATGATTCCTTTTATATATTTCTATGGCCTTTTCAGCTGCACTAGCAGTAGAATCATAAGCCCATATCACTATTTTTTTATCACTTTTTGTATTTGTCTTATTTAAAAAGAAAAATACTGCAAACACTATAACAACAGCAAGTATAACTATTAAAATCTTATTTTTTTTCATATAAATTCTCCTTTGTTTCCCCATTAAACAATATAATTTTTTGTTTAATTGGTCTAATAAATAATATTTTTTTATCAACATCATATGAATTATCAAATATTTTCATCCTAATTTCATATTTTTTATTATGATTCGATATTACTCCATTAACTAAATAATAGTCACCAATTAATTCATAATAGTTGACATTAACTTTTAATCCATTCTCTCCCTCCTTTACTACTAAGAAATTCTCGCTTCTTATTCCTATATCTAATTTTTTTAAACCAATGCATTCCTTATTATTAAAGTCTATTTCATATCCACAAAAATCTATTTTAATAGAGTTATCTTTTAATTTGAAACTTACATCTTCAAATATATTAATTGTTGGAACACCTAAAAATTTAGCAACAAATTCATTCTTAGGCTCATTAAATATTTCAATTGGTTTACCAATTTGCTCAACGACTCCCTTATTCATAACTATTATCTTTGTTGCTAAAGATAGTGCCTCTAATTGATCATGTGTAACATATATAATTGTTGCATTTAATTTCTTGTGCAACTTTTTTATTTCTTCCTTCATTTCATTTCTTAATGATGCATCTAAATTACTTAATGGTTCATCCATCAAAAAAACTATTGGATTTCGCATAATTGCTCTTCCAATCGCGACTCTCTGCTTTTCACCACCAGACAATTGTTTAGGTTTTCTATTTAACAATTCATCTATCTTAAGCATCTTTGAAATGTTTTTTATATTTTCTTTAATAATATCTTCTTTAATTTTTTTATTTTTGGAAGAAAAAGCTAAATTATCGTATACACTCATATATGGATACAATGCATAGTTTTGGAATACCATTGACATATTTCTCATGCTTGGTTCAATATTATTTGAATACTTTTCATTTATAAATAATGAGCCTTTTGTTATGCTTTCTAATCCTGAAATCATATTTAATAATGAGGTCTTACCACATCCTGAAGGACCAATAATAACAACAAAATCTCCTTTTTCAACATAAAAATTCACATCTTTTACAACATGTTTATTTTCTTGATAGCTTTTATAAATGTTTTGAAGTTCAATTAATTTCATAAAACCCTCACAAAACTTATATTAATTGTAAATGATTCGTTTGTCAAGTACATTTTATTAATATGTGATATAATATTTCATAGAGGTGACATATGACAAATTTATCTATATCTCAAAACTTTTTAGTAAGTGAATCTTTAGTTAAAGAATTAGTTAGCTATATTGATTTTAACACTAATGATGAAGTATTAGAAATAGGCCCTGGTAAGGGAATAATAACAAAAGAATTAATTAAGCATTCATTAGTTACCGCTATTGAATATGATAGTAGTTTATATAATGATCTATTAAAAATGAATATTAGTAATTTAAATTTAATAAATGATGATTTTTTAAATTACACTTTTAGTAAAAATACAATAATTATATCAAATATACCATTTAATATTACTAGTAATATATTTAATAAGATACTTGAAAATTATGTTTATATAGATGATTTTTACTTTATAATGCAAAAAGAACCCGCATTAATGTATTTAGGTGAAAATAATGAATCAATGAAATCATTACTAATTAAACCATTATATGAAGGTAAAATACTATACGAATTTAAAAAGAGTGACTTTAATCCTTCTCCTAGTGTTGATACAGTATTTATCCACTTTCATAAGAAAGAATATATTGATATTAAAAGATCTACTGTAGAAGAATACTATGATTTTATAGCAAATATATTTTCAAATAATGAAACAACTATCAAAGGAAATGTAAAAGAAGTATTAACATATGAACAATTAAAAAGAATCAAGAAATTATTAAAATGTTCATTTGATGATAGAATAACTAATTTACATTATCAAGACTTTATAACTTTATATAATACTTATAGAGATTATACACCGCAAATTAAAAAGGATTTAATAAAAGGAAGTTATAGAAAACTTAAAAATAAACAAGAAAAACTTCAAAAGATAAATAGAACTAGATAAAAAAAATACTCATAAGAGTATTAATTAACATATGGTGTCTTCGGCACGATTCGAACGTGTGACCGACGGCTTAGAAGGCCGTTGCTCTATCCAGCTGAGCTACGAAGACAAATTTAAAATACTAATAAAGTATACAACATTATTAGTATTTTTTCAAGTAATTTTGTTATTTTTCAGTATAACTATCTATATTATTATCATTTTTAGTACTAAATATTACTTCTTTTACATCATAATTAGCAAATATTGATTCAGCTATTGTATATTTTACTTCTTCTAATATTATTTTAGATCCTAAACTTTCAAATATATAATCATTAAATATTAAGTTTATTGTATCTTCGGTTTTATTATAAGAATCTAATACTAATTCATTAGATATGTATGAATGTAAATTATCAATACTATATGCACTACTTTTAAGTTCTTCAATAATTATACTTATCTTTTCAGATTCATCATTACTTACTTTAGTAACTGGGACATAATATTCTAATTCATCTTCTTCTTTTATAAAATAAATTGTCGTTTGAGTTATATTATTTAAATTAACTAAATCATATTCTTTATTAATTCCGATACTTCTATTAAGTGGAAAATCAATTTTAATATTAGTATTAGAAATAGAATGCAGTTCACTACCATCTATATATATGTATATATCATTTATACCATTTATTTCGGTAAGTGAATAAACTATTGATTCTAACATTGGTTCAATCATATTCTCTTTTACGCTTAATAATTCTTTACTAAAATCAATATAAACTTTATCTTCTTTAACAGATATACTATTAATAATTGTATCTTTTGGAATAAGAGTTCTAAATGAAGGGTAGTCTTCACTTCCATCTCTTAATAATAATAGTTTCTCATTTATAATGCTTTCTATTTCAGTCTTACCTATATATACATTTAATTTAGAGACATAATCATCTTTATCTAATAAATATATTACTTCATTAGTTTCTTTTTTTTCTTCTGCTTCTATATTATATTCTAAATTTTTACTTGGAAGTATACTAATTATACATATTAAAAATAATGCAAAAGTAGATACTATAAATTTATTCATTCCATATCTTTTTATCATAATAAATATTATGAATTAAATAATTAAAAATGACTTAATTATTATAAGTCATTATATTGATATTTCTCCAAGTTTTATAAGTTCAATTACAGCTCCAGCTCTACCTTTACATCCTAATTTTTGCATAGCATTAGATATATGATTTCTAACTGTTTTTTCACTAATACCAAGTTCTACTGCTATTTCTTTAGTTGATTTATTAAGTATAAGTAATTCGAAGACATTTTTTTCTCTTTTTGTTAATATATTATTTGTCATATACACCCACTTTCAAACATAATATATGTTTAACTATTCCTAGAATAATTTATGAGTTATATAGCAAAAAGTGACATAGAGAATGCCTACTTATGATTCAAATTTAATTGTAATATACTTTTTATCTTTAAATTCTTCTTGAATACTTCGCATTATATTGTTTGCAAGTGTAGTATTATGTTCTTTTGAACTAATAGTTACTTTGATATTATCTCCTTCTATTTCTACAAAAGATTTAATTTTATAGTTTTCTAGTATTTTTTCTTCAATCATAGTTTCTTTACCTTTTGCTAGATTAAGTATTTGTAGTTCTTCAAAAGCAGCATTCTTATCATCAGAAGATGTGCTTGGAGAAGTTATCTTATCTTGTAATTCTTTCATTGTTGTTTCTACTTTAACATCTCTTTCAACTCTTAATGCTATTAATTTATCACTTTCAGTAGTGGTTACATTTATTTCACTATTTACTGTTTTTGAGTTAGCATTTTTAAATATATCACTTGGTAGTGTAATATAGTAAACTCCTAAAATAAGTATAAGTGAAAATAATGTTAGAAACCATAGATTTCTTCTATTAATCATAAGCCCTCCTAAAATATAATATTTCATTATAGAAAAAATATGATATTTTTTACCATATTTTAACTACTTGTATTAATTATATATGGGGAATTATATACTCCACTACCAGCAGTGACAATTGCACTAGAATTTAAGGAAATTACTGGAAGAAC
>CAYVZW010000023.1:0-13259 GCA_964456325.1 uncultured Clostridium sp.
CTCAATAATAATTTTAACGCTTCTTTTATTTGACTTTCAATTGGTAATGTTGCATCAACCTTATTTATTATATTTTTAATATCATTATTCTTATATCCAAGAGATTCAAGTGCTAAAACAAGTTCATCATTATCGTTATTTGTACTCTCACTCATTACAAGTTTTCCTTTTAAATCAAGTATAATTTGTCTCGCAAGTTTTTCACCTATCTTTGGGAACTTTTTAAGATAAAGAATATTTTCTCTATCAATTGCATCAACTATACCATTTATTGAACCCATCGCAAGTATTGGCATTGTCATTTTAGGTCCCATTCCTTTAACACCAAGTAGTTTTAAAAACATTTCACGTTCTTCTTCACTACTAAATCCATATAATGAGTATTCATCTTCTCTTATATGATTATAAATATATATTCTATACTTTTCATTTTCTTTGAATTTATATGAATTAGGAACTATTATTTTATATCCCACTCCATTTATATCTACAACTACATAATTGATTAGTGTTTTAGTTACAAACCCTTCAATATATTCATACATCTTCTTATCACCTATTAAAAATTATACACTATAAAAAATAATTATACAAGCAAACAAAAAGAAACTTTTGTTAGTTTCTAATTATTATCTTGTATTTCGAATAACTACAATGCCCGAGCCGCCATTTTTAGCAATTGATTTTGTGCTACTTGAACCTGGAGCGCCCTTGCCACCTCCACCGCCACCAGTGTTGTTATATCCTGGAGTAGCATAGCGACTACTTATTCCACCATTACCACCACCGCCAGAACCACCTTTTGTAACATATTTACTTGAACCAGCCCCAGCTCCACCACCTGTATTTGTTTTACCATCAGTAGCATTAACAACTACTTCTCTATAAGTTGCAGTATATCCGCCAGCACCTCCACCACAATAAATACTCGATGAAACGCCACCGCCTCCACCTACTAAAAACAAATCCAATTCAATATTTTCTACGAAAGATAAAGTGCCACTTGTTAAAAATTTCACTCTCCAATTATTATTGCCATCATCAATAACAGTGCAATTGCCAGTATAAGTTAATGAATATGGAATAACTCCATTATACGAATTGGCACAGCTGTAGGAATGTACTGGAGATAACTCCCCTTCTTCAAAATATATTTTGCATTTTGTCTGTTTCATATGAGGTTTTACTCTTATTTCGTAGGATGACCTTATCCAATTTATAGTTTCTCCATTTGTACAACTATATGATACTAAATTATAATATTTATTAGAATTTAATTCTTCTACTCTAACCCCATCAACGAACATTGCTAAAGTTTCATAATCATATTTCATGTAATTGCTTGACACTTCTGTATAACCTGTATCTGCTGTTACATTTGCAAGTTCATCAGTTATAAATCCTCCTGCTATATCAAATGTTATTGTTATATTGTTTTCACTTGTATTCATTATTAAAACACTTGATGTTTTAGTATTTGTTATTAATCCATAAGTTGGTTCATTTTCATCTACAGCATATATTACATTAATATTAGGGTTTATTGCATACACTAACTTGTAATTACTTGATACTGTATTTAACGATGTTATTTCTATGACTGCTTCTGTTTCTCCTTTTGGTACAGTTATTGTATTTACACTATTTCCATTTATTCTAATTGAATATAGTAAATTTCCAATTAACATTTCACTTGCTTTATATTTATTTGTATTCATAACAAAAGAAGAGTAACTTATTCCAAGTATAGGGCACAACAAAATGATCATCACTATCACAAATATATTTTTCTTACATATGTAATTAAAATCTTTTTTAATACTCATAGTTACACCTTTACATTCTCATTACTTTATTCATTTCAATTATATAATAGCCCCCCCATGTCAATATACATTTGCTTTACACTATATATAGATTTATAATTTAATTTGCAACTTTAAACAAAAAAATGAAGCATTATGCTCCATAATTATATAATCCATGTATTTTCTCTAAAGTTACATTATCCGGATTTTGAACTATCCAAGTACCATTTTCTTTTGTTAAATAAAAGTCAACTTCATAGTTAATAGTTTCATTAGTATCAAGCATACTTTGTATTCTATATTTATCATATGCTTCTTGATTAAGTACATTATCTGTATAGAATTCTGCAGCATTATTATTTAAATAATCTAATGATGTTTGTTCTGCTTATATAAATCAAATACATTTAGGAATTAATAAATAAAATAAAAAGAAGCAATATACTTCTAAATATTATCTTGCATTTCTAATAATTACAACACCAGAGCCTCCAGCATAATACGATGTATTATTCCAAGCAGAACCTCCACCTCCTCCACCAGTATTAGCAAACCCTTCAAAACTATCGTATCCAGTTGCATTTTGTCCATCGCCTCCTCCACCATTTCCGCCTAGACCAGTAGTAAGATATGCCCCACCACCAGAACCACCTCCTCCAGCATATAGTTCACCTGTAACTTCGTGAAATTCTCTTGTTGTCGTTCCTTGTCCGTTGCCCCCAGCAGAGCCACCATCACTTCCACCTAGTTCTACATTCCATGCACCACCGGAGCCACCATTTCCAGCTCCTTTATTTTTTCCAGGTAAGCCACCAGATGCGGATAATAAATCGGCAAAACTAGAAGTTCCACCCTCATTAAATGATACTCCTCCTTCTCCTATAACAACTTGATATTCGCTACCACCTGTTAAACTTGCATTTAATAATAAGTTGGTATAACCACCACCACCGCCTCCACCTCCAGCACGACTATTAGTAGAACTAGAATTATTACCCGGTCCTCCAGAGCCTCCACCCCCAACAACAAATATATCGATAGACATATCATCATAAGGCACAAATATTCCATTAGTAAAAAATTTAATTTTCCAGTTCTTATTTGTATCAACATATATAGTACTTAAGCCAGAATATGTATATAATTTATCAAGTGTTTTAACTTCTGCATTAGAAATAGAAGTACCTCTTGCATTTCTTAACACTATTATTCCATCTCCCCCAGCATATCTATTAGTATTATTCCAAGCAGCACCACCACCACCGCCACCTTTGTTCATTTCACCTATAGCTGTTCTAAAACCAGATGAACCTTGACCATCGCCACCACCTCCATCTCCGCCAAGACCGGAAGTTTTATAAGCACCTCCACCAGAACCACCTCCTCCAGCATAAAGTATTCCCGTTATTTCATGAAATTCCCTAGTAGTCGTTCCTTGTCCATATCCACCAGCAGAACCACCATCACTTCCACCTAAAGTAATGTCCCATCCGCCTCCGGAACCACCATTTCCTGCACCAGCACTTCCTCCAGAGTAACCTCCATATGCATTTAATATTTTGTTAATGTTTGTTTCCTCACCTCGCTCAGAACCCGTACTTCCAGTTCCAATTTCTATATCATATCTAATATTTTTTTGAAGTATAAGATTTGACTCTAACCTCGTGTAGCCTCCACCCCCGCCACCGCCTCCAGCACGGCTTGTGGTAGAACCAGAATTATTTCCCGGTCCTCCAGAACCTCCACCACCTACCATAAATGCATCAACTACATTACTCTTAGCCAGTAATAAAGTGCCACTAGTTAGTAATTTAATTTTCCAATTGTCATTTTCTTCAATCTCTAGACTACAGTTTCCAGTATAAGTTAATGTAAAAGGTTCGTTACCGCTTTCAACATTTGCACAACTATATGAAGTATATACTTCCCATACTGTCTCTTCAAAATATAATCTACACTTTGTTGGTACATTTGCATCTATTACTTTAAGAGAATGATCTGCATTGCTCCATTTAACAATTTCATCATTTGTACAACTATATGATAAAAGATTATATGCTTTGTTAGCATCTAATTCGCTTACTCTAACCCCATCAACGAACATTGCTAAAGTTTCATAATCATATTTCATGTAATTGCTTGACACTTCTGTATAACCTGTATCTGCTGTTACATTTGCAAGTTCATCAGTTATAAATCCTCCTGCTATATCAAATGTTATTGTTATATTGTTTTCACTTGTATTCATTATTAAAACACTTGATGTTTTAGTATTTGTTATTAATCCATAAGTTGGTTCATTTTCATCTACAGCATATATTACATTAATATTAGGGTTTATTGCATACACTAACTTGTAATTACTTGATACTGTATTTAACGATGTTATTTCTATGACTGCTTCTGTTTCTCCTTTTGGTACAGTTATTGTATTTCTTGATGTACCATCTATTTTAAGTGAATATAATAAATTTCCAATAAACATTTCACTTGCTCTAAATGTACCTGTATTTTTAATGAAACTAGAATAACTTGCAGCTAAAACTGGACACAATAAAATTATCATTATTATTACAAGAATGTTCTTTTTGCACACATACCTTATTGTCTTTTTTATTTCACTTATTTTATTCATGATTTAATTATATAACATAAAATAATTTTCTTCAATGAATAAGATGTATCTATTCAAATACACCTACTTTATTATCATGAATTATTAAATAATTACCTGATTCGGTTTTAACTAAAGATTTGATTTGATTAAATGTTATTTTAGTTTTTAGTTTATTATATAAAACTGTATTAGTCGTATTATATGTGCCTACATCATTACATATAGTATTATTATAATCATTAATATTCGAGTATACTGTCCCCGCTGATTCATAACTTGGGTTATATATAGTGTAATTATTATCCAAAATATAACCAAGTGATAGGTTATCACATCTATCTATTATTGTAAAGTTACCACTATTTGAACTTAAATTTATTATTCTATAGGCTTCTAATTCTTTACTGTAAAGATATACTTTTAATACACTTTTACCACTATATTCAGGACTATAATACATAGTTAACTCATTATTATAATTATATACAGGATATAATCTTCTTCCTTCAATAGTATCTTTATAACTATTAGAATAAATATATGTTTTAATAACACTTTCGTCTTCTACTTTACCACTATCTATATTAGTACTATCGTATCTATTTATTATTAATGTATCACCTTCATCAATAATTTCAAGATTTTTAGACTTATCAGCAGTATCTCTAACTATTATTTCATCTAATCCAACATCAATTGATTTTAGTTTATTAAGACTATAATCATATATGTCCATAACTTGATCTTTAAATGTAATAATATATTTACTTGATAACTGAATATAATCAAAATCACTTAGTTTAGTAACATTCATATAGTCATATAGATAAGCAAAGCTTCCTTTCTTATATACATAAAAGTCATCATTATAATCAAGTACTGTATTGTCATCATTCTTCATAGATATTTTTTCTTTACCATTATAGTCAAGTAATCCACATGAACTATATATTCCATCATTAACTACTTTGCAAGCGTAAATATATTTAGATGACTTACTAATAAGAGCATTATCACTTATAATACCTAACTTAGGATAATTATTATTTAATACTAATTTATAATCAGCAATAGAATAAATATCATACTCACTTTTATCATTTTTAAGTAATAAATATACGTTTTCACTATTATTATTTACTTTACCTATACCTCCATATGAACTTATTTTAGGATATAATTTCTTATCAATAAAATTATAAACATATGCATAACTAACATCAACACTTATATTTTTCTTTGGATCTTCTTTACTTGGCACACTTACCTTTGCTTTATATGTAAGCAATATATTTTTTCCATCCAATAGCTCAATACTAACAGCACTTTTTCTTAAATCAAAATCTAATGAATCGTATTTAATTGTTGCTATTTCTATACTATCTCTTTTCAATATAAATGTATCTCCTAAAATATAGTAATAATCTGAATAATAATCAGTATTAAAATACTTAATAACATTTAAAGTATCACTTGTATAATTTTCTAATAAGCTTCCATTTCCATTTAATAATGAAGTACTTGCTCCATCATAAAATAAATAGTATTTACCATAAGATAATCTATCATATTCTGTAAAAGTAAGTTCATCACTTATAAGATTGAATACACTCTTACCTTCATCTACAGGTGTTTTATTATCATTAATATATTTAAATAGGAATATAACACCAACAAGTACAACAATTGAAATTACAATTGAAATAATAATTTTTCTTTTTTTCATATCATTCACCATATATATTATAATAAATTATATAAATATTATAAATGTTTTTTCATTAATTTTACAAAAAAAGACTATAAATTGTTTTTATAATCTTTATATTTTCTTTTAATTCTATATAATGCATTTTCGATATTTTTTTTATCTTCATTCATTAGTGAACTAATTTCATTATTACTTAAGCCTTTTAGTTTTAATTCAAATATAGTGAGTTCCGTCTTAGTAAGTAAACTCCTTATTGTTTTAATTAATTCAGCTTCTGTTTCTTTACCTATTATTATATCATCAGGATTACTACTAGTATCTTCTAATACTTCATGTAATGAGGCATTAGATTCATCATATAATAAATCTAAAGAATATGAATTATTTAATATTTTATTTTTGTTTCTAAATGTTTTTCTTATAGCTGTCATTATATATGATTTTATACATACTGATGCATAAGTATAAAATAATATATCTTTTTCTTTATTATATGTTTCTATTGCTGTAAATAATCCTAGTAAACCTTCTTGATATAAATCTGCTATGTCCAAACCATAAATATTATATTTTTGTTTATTATCCTTTAGAACAGTAATAATAATATTCTTATATTTATTTATTAATAAATTAATTGCTTCTTCATTATTATCATTCGCTAGAGAAACTAATTCATTATCATTCATTTCATCATACTTCATAATTACTACCTATATTTAACTATTTCATATATTAATATTCCAGCAGAAACTGATGCGTTTAATGAATTAATTTTACCTTTCATAGGTATACTAATAATTTCATCACAATTATTTGATACTATTTGTTTAAGTCCTCTTCCTTCACTTCCGATTATTAAACATACTTTACCATCATATTTAAGTTCAGTATAGTTTTTACCTCCTGCTTCGGCTCCATATACCCAATAGCCTAGTTCTTTAAGACTTTTAATTGTATTAGTTAAATTATTTACTTCTACTATTTTTACATTTGATAACGCACCACTTGAAGTTTTATAAACAGTACTATTAACTGATACACTTCTATGACTAGGGATAACTATATAATCAACTCCTGCACATTCGCAAGTACGAATAATAGCTCCAAAATTATGTGGATCTTCTAATGAATCAAGCATAACAATAAAATTAGAATCTTTATCATTTTTAACTATATCAAAATTTAAATATTTATATTCTTCAGTATCCATTGCTATGCCTTGATTAGTTGAACTACCACACATTTTATCAAGTTTATTTTTATCCATATGAAATTTCTTAAGAGACATTGAATCAACTTTAGATAAAATCTCTTCATCATCAAATTCATTTGATAAGAATACCTTATTTATTTTAGTACTTGAATTTAATAATTCTTTTACTACATTTTTTCCATAGATAAGCATTTATTTCCTCCTAATAAAGCATTTAATTCTTTTGAATCGCTTACAACATGAACAAAACCAAATACTTTAGCAAATTTTTCTTTCTTTATAGTTGATAGAATTTCAATTACTGGATCAAAATAATGATCAATATTTATAACAATAATATCAGACTTATGACTTTCAGTTGTATAAGCATTTATCATATAAAATAATTCATTATATGTTCCATATCCTCCAGGTAAGAATACCAAGATATCACTTTTCATAAATTCATTTAATTGTTCCATTGTATCTTTAACTAATACTTTTTCACAATCTACATTATTTAAATCATCTTTATAGTATTCAGTGCATACTGCTTTAATATGAGAACCGTTACTTTTAAATTCATCATAAACATTCCCCATGAGACCTCTATTACAACATCCAAAGACTAAATCATAACCATTATTAATTAGAGTAGAAGACACTTCTTTTGAAGCATTAAAATATTTTTGATCTATTTCATCATAAGATGAACATCCAACAAAAGCTTCCATTATTTAATATCCTTCCTTGCACTAGTTGCTGCAATAGCTCCTTCAGAAGCAGCAGTTATTATTTGATATAAATCTTTTTTAATAATATCTCCACATGCATAAATAAGTGGCTTACTTGTTCTCATCTTACTATCTACTAAAATATATCCTTTATCATCTGTAATACCTAGATTGTTTAAGTATCCAGTTTCTGCTTCATAACCATAATATATAAATATTCCATCACATTTAATAATGTCCCCATTTGCAAGTCTTACTCCACCAACTACTTCATCTCCCATTATTTCTTCAACAGTTACTCCAGTTATTATTTCAATATTAGATTGCGCATTAACTTCATCTCTAAGCTCTTTTTCAGCCCTTATTTCACTTCTAAAGAGTACTTTAATACTTTTAACAATCTTACTTAAATAAACAGCTTCTTCAAATGCAGAATTACCTCCACCTAAAATAATAATATCTTTATTTTTATATAAATTTCCATCACAAAGAGCACAATAACTTATACCTTTTCCAATATATTTTTCTTCATTAGGAAGTCCACTCTTTTTAGGAGTTCTTCCTATAGCGAATATGATACTTTTAGTTTCATAAACACTTTTAGTTGTAGTAATTTTTTTCACATCAGAATTTTCAATCTTAAGAACTTTTTCAATTTTATAATTTACTCCAACATCCTTAATATGTTCAAACATATTTAATGATAAGTCCGCACCACTAATATTTTTAATTCCTAAATAATTATCAACTATACTTACTTTATTTAATAACCCCCCTGGGTACATTCCTTCTAGTATCAAAGTATTAAGTCCACTTCTTTTAGCATATATTCCAGCACTCATTCCAGCAGGACCCATACCTATAATAATAACATCATACATAATTTCTCCTTAATATTTTATATCTTCTATTTCTTGACTATTATATAGTTCATCTAATTTAGGTTTTCTACTTAATACAAGTGAAATAATAAATCCAATTATTATAAAAATTATACTCACTATTTGTGCCACTTTATGTGTCCCAATCATTAAACTATCAGTTCTAAATATTTCTATTACATATCTTCCCACTCCATACCATATTAGATAAAAAGCAGTTAAGCTTCCACATTTAGCATATTTTCTTCTTCTAATTATTAGCATAATTATAAGTCCTAAAATACACCAAATAGATTCAAAATAAAACATAGGTAAATGGTAACTACCATTTATAAGCATATTATCAATTACAAATGAAGGCACTATTTTTAAATCTACTAAGTTTTGATATGCAACTATACCTCCATAAGCTTCTTGATTAAAAAAGTTTCCCCATCTTCCAATAGCTTGTCCAATTATTAATGCAGGGACAACCATGTCCATAATTCTTCCTGGTAATGCATTGTATTTTTTACTATAAAAGTACATTGTAATAGCCCCACCTATAATAGCTCCATGTATAGCAATACCTCCATGCCATATTTTATAAATTTCAGATAAGTTTTGTCCATAATAATCCCAATTAAATGCTACATAATATATTCTTGCACATAGTATTCCAATTATAATAGTCCAGAACATCATATTAAATATAAATTCTTTTTTAATTCCAAATCTCTTTGCTTCATTATTAATCATTATATACGCTATAATTACTCCAAATAAAATAAGTAAACTATACCATTTTACTTCATATCCAAATAATGTAAAAGCAACACTAAAGTCATCCATATTTATTTTCTCCCTACTTTACTTGTAATCATACTATCTAAAAATAATCTAAGAGCACTTATAAATACAGATACAAAGAATAGACTAATGAATCCTCCTACTTGAAAACTACTTCCCATTAATAAACTACATATCCAAAGAATTATCATATTAACTATTGGATAACAAAGTCCAAGTGAACTAAGAGTTAATGGTAGTGTTAAATATACAAGTAATGGTTTAATAGTATAATTAAGCAAACTTAATATTAATGCTGCTATAAGAGCATATAATGCATTCTCTACATATATTCCTCTAAATAAAGCACTTGATATTAATAGTACCACTGCATATACTACTATTCCGACAATGAATTCGATTAATTCACTATTCTTATCACTTACATAATTCCCTTTACTATCAATTTTATACAATTTTCCTTTACTCATATCTATCACCTACTTAATTATATTATAAATTACATAAAAATAAAAGAGTTTTTAAAAAGAAGGATCAAACCTTCTATTTATTATGTACATCCAACTGAGGATATGGTATCTCAATATTATTTTTATCAAATGCTTCTTTAATTTGTTCTTCCAAGTCATAATACAAGTCCCAATAGTCCTCAGTTTTAGCCCATACTTTAACACTGTATACAAGTGAAGAGTCAGCATGTTTGTATAATCTTATTAATATATCTTTATCTTTTAACACAAGTTCATTCTTATCAATTGTTTCTTTAATAATTTTCTTAACTCTTTCAATCTTTGTTTTGTAACTAACTGAAAATTCAAAGTCAACTCTTCTTATAGGGTTAGCACTATAATTAATAATATCACTATTTGATAAGTTACCATTTGGAAGTTGAATTTCTTTATTATCAACTGTAGTTAATGTTGTATAAAACATTGTTATTTGTTTAACATTACCTTGTTTTGAATTAACCTCAATAAAATCTCCTAATTTAAATGGCTTAAATATAAGTATCATAAGTCCACCAGCTAAATTAGATAATCCTCCTTGTAAAGCAAGTCCAACCGCTAAAGCAGAAGATCCAATTATAGTTATTAATGATGTAGTTGGTATTCCTACTAAAGTAGCCGCTATTACAAATAATAATACTTTTAATGCAATAGTTACTAAGCTTACAATAAAACTTTTTGCTGTAGTATCAAGTTTACTAAATCTATGCTCTTTTTTCAAATATTTTTCAAGCAACTTGATTAATTTAAACCCAACTATTAATACAACAATTGCCACTATTAAATCAATTAAGAAACTAAATGAATCATTTAACAAATTATTTAATACATCTTTCATTACATGCCTCTTCCTTCACTATCATTTTTTTCTTGAACATCTTCATATGGAAGTGGTGTTCCATTTTCATCAACTTGATCTCTATTTATTACTATAACTTCACCTGTAGCTTCATTTACTAATTTATATGGTTCATATTTATTCACTTGTTTTTTAGATTGTTCTAGTTTTTTCTTAATACTTTCTTGTAATATATCCATTCGTGATTTCTTATTTCTAATAATATTAATTCTAGCAGTTTCTATTTCTGAAACTAGTTTATCATAAGACATATCTTTCAATACTTTTTCATTTTCATATGTAGGCAAAGATGATTTTATTTCAATATTTCCCTTTCGATTAAATGCAGATTCTAATGATTCTTCTAAAATATCTCTATATTCAAGTATTGCATTTCTTCCTTTACGATACATTTCTCTATTTCTTTCAACACCACAAATTTTTCCACCTTTTGATTTGAATGACGCATACCCTCCATTTAAATTGTATACTCCTTCACTACATTCAAGGCTATGAAGGGCTTTTAAAGCATTATTTTGTTCTTTAATAACACTATTAACGATATCCTGTCTTTCTATTGATAAATTAGAAATATCTTTTGATAAAGTAACTCTATCATACTTTTTATCTTTATTATGAAGATATCTAAATACTTCACTATCAATTCCATTAAATTTCATATCAGCAATAGCGTCATTTAAATCATTAAACCTGTTTTTAAAAGTTTCTTCATTTAATGTGTAACTGCTTACTTTAACTTTTCCTAGCGCCCTAACAGCTGCATCTTCCTTTGCTTTAACATCTAAAACAATAAAGTGGGCATCATCTCTCGAACATAATCTCGCTATTTCTTTTTCTCTTAGTTGTTCAAGTTGCATTACTTTAACTTTAGCACTTATATAGTCTTTCTCATTGCTTTCACTTACTTTATGTGCTTCTAATTTAGCGCCATATACTTGATAATTTAACATTGATAACTTTTTCTTTTCTTCATCGGTCAACTTAACATTAGGAACATTGCCATTACTAGGTTTAACAGTTTCTCTAACATCAGTTTTAGGTATATCTATCGAAGAAGATTTAACTACTTCTAAACTTAATGTTTTATTTATAGTAACAATAGCCTCTTTTAACATAAAAAATTTTCTCTTATTAGCTGCTAAACGTGTATTTGCTTCATTAATTTCACTTTGTGTTAGTGATGAAAGACTTCTATTTAATCTTCTAAGTTCTTCATTATACATATTAGCAAAATTTCTAGCCGAAGCTACTAAGTATTCTCTTGCCTTTTGAAGTTCATCAAAACTATTACATTTACATATAGAATTAAAAGAATACATCGCAACTTGTGCACGTAATTTAATTTCATCCATATCAATACTTTGATCATGTGTATCCATTATCTTTTTATTAGCATAAAATTCACTATTAAATTTTCTTTTTAAATCTAATAAAGCCCCAGCTTCAGTTATAATAATTTTATTAGTTGTTTCATTCATATTAACCTCTAAATACTATAAATAAATAATATCATAATAAACATAATATTTCAATTATTAATGAATGAAAATTAAAATATATATTCACAAAAAAGGAATAATTAAACAAATCTAATTATCTCTTTAATACGTCTTTTAAGTATTCTCCAGTGAATGAATTTTTATTCTTAATTATCTCTTCAGGAGTTCCAGTTGCGACTACATTGCCTCCAAAATCTCCACCTTCCGGTCCTAAATCGATTATATAATCAGCAACTTTTATAATATCTAAGTTATGTTCTATAACAACTACAGTGTCTCCATTATCAACTATTCTATTTAATATAATTAATAATTTTTTAATATCATCTTGATGAAGTCCAGTAGAAGGTTCATCTAATATAAATACACTTTTACCAGTTGGCCTTTTTTGTAATTCCTTTGCTAGTTTTACTCTTGACGCTTCTCCTCCAGATAATGTTACAGCACTTTGTCCTAAAGAAACGTATCCTAAACCTACTTCATCCATTACTTTAAGAATCCTATATACCTTAGGAACGTTTTCAAATACTTCTAATGCTTCACTAACTCTTAAATTTAAAACCTCTGCTATATTAAGTCCTTTAAATTTAATTTTAAGCGTTTCTTTATTATATCTAGTAGCATTACATACTTCACAAGGAACATAAACATCAGGTAAGAAAT
>CAYVZW010000024.1:0-13231 GCA_964456325.1 uncultured Clostridium sp.
ATATTGTGGATATTGTGCTCAATATAAACCAATTATTACTCAAATAGCAAATGATGAAGGATTAAAACTTTATTGGTTTGAGATGGATACTATGAGCAGCGAAGATGCAAATGCATTACAAAACACATATACATTAGAACAATATTCTGGATCTAGCCCATATACGGCAATTATCTATGGAGGAAAGTTCGTAACTGATACAGTTGGATATATGGATGAAAGTTCTACTAATACATTCTTAAAAGAAGCTGGAGCAATAAACTAGTGAAAACTAGTTTTTTTCTTACAACTATTGTATAATTTAAATAGGTGGTAATAATGAAAAAATATTTATTAATATTTATATGTTTGTTTAGTATTGTTATTCTGTCTAAATATTTTTTATCTAATTATGATTTAGAATATAAAGTAAATAATCATAATGTTAAAACAGTATATAAAGAAGGAAGAATATATTTTGAAATTGATTCTAAATATAATTTTGATGTGTACATGAATAGAAAATTCAATAGAACAGTAATTAACAAAATAACTGCTATAGATGGAGAAGATTTCAAATGTATTTATCCAGTTATTAATGGAGTGGATACATATCCATTATGTATTAAAGATGGGGTAGATATTGATTATCATTTAATTGATAGTGAATTATTAAGCCAATATAAAAAAGAGATAGTTAATATAGAGAAACCTAATAATAAATTTTATTATTATAATAATTTAGATTATAATACATATGTAGCTGTTTGGAATTATAAAGGATACACTGTAATGAATGGAAGCACATATAAAAATATAGAGATATTTAATAGTGATAGATATGATAATTCACTTAGTTATATTAAAAATAATATTATATATATGCCAGACTATGATATGGAACATGAATTTAATAGACTCATTACTTTAGATATAACTAATAATAAAAGAAATATTATTGATTTAGAATATACAATAGATTACGATTCATATGTTGTTGGATCTATTAAAAATAACTTATATATTTTCGATAATAAACACTCTGTATTGTATGAAATAAATATCAAGAGTAAGAAAACGATAATAAAGTCAAATAATGAAACAGGATATGTTAAATATATAAATGGTGAATTTATATCTTGTAGTAAAAGTGAATATAAGGTTGATAGAATAACATTCGATTCACCATCTTCTCTATATAATTATAATTTTAATAGCGCATTATATAAAACTATAAGCGATAACAACAATATTAAGACAATTATTAGTAATGATAATGTTTCTATTGTAAAAGAATATAATAATAGAATATATTATGTTTTAGATGACTACTTATATGAATATGAGCCATATAATGGAAGTAATAAAATAATGTACTTTTTTGAATTGAATTTTAATAAAGATAATACAATATTTATATATAACAAATAATTATTAATTTCATATATTATCATAGGTGAATGATATGTATGAATTTTCAAATAAAAAGAATATAGAGAGCCCTTTCTATACATTCTATGAAATAAAAAAGGGAGATACCTTATATAAAATATCTAAGGATTTTAATGTAAATACAAAACTACTTGCTGAATTAAATGGACTAAATTTAAATGATTATATTTATCCAGGGCAAACACTTCTTGTTCCAAAAAAAGATGTTAGTTATTATATAACTAAAGATGGAGATACTTTATATACTGTATCTAATATATTTAATACTAAAGAAGGGGAATTAATTAATCAAAATAAAACAATATATTTACTTCCAGGACAGATGATTTATTTAAAGAAGTAACTAGTCTTTTTCACTAACTCATGCTATAATTTATAATAGGAGTTGGTAAATGTGATTATTAAGAAACCATATGCATTTTTAATTAAAAAGTTTAGATTAATACACGCTATACTTTTTTGCATGTTACTATATTTATTAATCAGTACATTTAATTTGTTTATATTTTTTAATGATTATGCAAGCAATAATTTTATTGCTACTCTTGATTTGGTTTCATCTTATATAACATTATTTACATTTATTGTTTGTTTATTAATACTAGTGTTATGCGTTGCAATATATTATCTACTTAATAAGAAAAATAAACCCAAAAATGTATATTTGTTCTCTTGTGTATTTTATGTAATATTGTTTATATTTTTTATAGTAATGGTAGTACTTTTAAAAGATTTAGAATATAACACATTTAGTTATGAAAAGATTAGAGTAATAAGAGATATTTGCCTTTTATTTATTATTCCACAAATTGTAATTGCTTTTATCGTGTTAGGAAGAACACTAGGATTTAATGTTAAGGAATTTGAGTTTAATAAGGATCTTAAGGATTTAGAAATAGATGAGAAAGATTATGAAGAAGTAGAAGTTACTTTAGGGAAAGATAACTATAAATATAAAAGGGAGATTAGAAAGTCATTTAGATTGTTTAAATATTTCCTTCTTGAAAATAAATTCTTTATTACGATAGTTTGCTCAATCTTTGCGTTAACTATTTCACTTGTAATATTTTTAAATTTAAGAATATATAATTTACATTATAATGAGAGTGATGAATTTGTTGCTAATGCAGTATGGTATACAGCAAATGATTCATATTTAGCATATAAAGATATATATGGTAATGAAATAGCAACGGGTAGATATTATTTGTTAATTAAAATGAATCTTAGAAATAAACTTAATACTGATGTTACTGTAGACAGAAATACATTTAGATTAAAACTGAGTGGTGAATTATATATACCTAAATTTACTTATGGACAAGAGTTTTTAGATGTTGGAGAAGTATTTACGCAAACAACATTAAAAGCGGGGGAAAGTAAAGATGTTGTTATTGTATTTGAATTAGATGAAACTCAAATTAAAAAAGAATATTTATTGAGAGTTAAAAATGCATCAAACATAAGTATTGGAGAACTTAATTCTGAATATATTGACATTGTTATTAAACCAAAGAACATTAATAATAATGTTGATAGTGTTACTTACACAATACCTAATAAAATAGATTTAAGTAATACAATATTAGGAAATACTAACATTCTTGTTAGTTCTGTAGAAGTAGCCGATACGTTTAAAGAGTATTATGAAAGTTGTTATAATAATGATTGCTCTAAATATACATATGTGGTTAATCCATCAGGTAAAAACAATGCTGTTTTGAAAATCAAATCAACTGTCACTGTTGATAATAGTGTATACATAAGTAAATATATAAAATATCCTAGTAATTTTTTCAAATATTTTGCTAAAATATATTATAGATATCAGGGTGTAACTAAAAAGTTAGATGTAACTCTAATTAATTCTACTTATGGAAAAGAGGAATATACTTATATAGAAGTACCTGAAAAGATGAAAGAAGCTAATAAAATAGAAATGCTCATAGATATAAGAGGAGTTAAATACACTTTAGTATTGAAATAATGTTAATTATTTGTTATAATAGTTAACGTTATATGGAGCCATAGCCAAGTGGTAAGGCACAGGTCTGCAACACCTCCATCGCCAGTTCAAATCTGGCTGGCTCCTCCAAAATGAATATAAGCAACTTTATGTAAGTTGTTTTTCTTTTATTTTAATAAATATAATGATAAAATTATAATAGGTGAGTAATATGATAATAGCAGTGTTCTCTGATATTCATGGTAATTATCAGGCATTAAAAACAATATTAAACGATATAAGAAAGAATAATATTAAAAGTATTGTTTGTTTAGGAGATATTATTGGACTTGGTCCTTCTTCTAAAGAATGTTTAAAACTTTTAGATAAATATAATATAAAGCATGCTATTGGGAATCATGAGTTATATTATATAAATGGTGCTAATAAATATGGAATTGCTGGAGAAGAAGCTTTTCATCATGAATGGATTAAAAAGGCTATTGGTGAAGAATATATTGATAAATTAAATGATTTTCCTTTACAAGTTAAATTAAAGGTGGGGAGTAAGAAGTTTTTATTTGAGCATTTTTTTGTTAATGATGAAGAATATCCATTTTACCCTTTAAATATATTAAATGGTGGATATAAAGATGTTATTAATAATACTGATGCAGATTATATTTTTATAGGGCATGAACATAGTGAAAAATATTATGAAGTTAATGATAAAAAATGTTATTGTGTTGGAAGTAGTGGATGTGTTAAGAATGGTAAAACATTTTATCATATAATTACTATTGATAAGAGTGAGAATGTTAATTATTATAAGAAAGTTATTAATTATGATAGAGATAGTTTTATAAATGTGATGAACCATATTGACTATCCTGAAAAAGATAAATTGTCTAAAATATTTTTTGGAATATAATTAGGATTAGAAGTATGAGAACATTGCATTTACTATCATGGAATTTAGATGATATAATTAATCATTTGGAAGAAATTAGTTATCAAGGATTTGATTCTATTCAAATTAATCCTATAGAGCCATTTAAAACCAATTCTAAGGAGTTTTGGTGGCTTTCTTATCAACCTTTGGGATTTAATGTTGGAAACGTATATGGGTCTAAAAACGACTTGATAAGACTGTGTGATGAATCAAGAAAATATGGAATATCTATAATAGTGGATGTTGTATGTAATCATATGGCAGGTATGGATGATGGAAGTATATATCCTAACAATGATGTGGATTGTAATCTAAGAAATAATCCTAATTTTTGGAAATCTTTTGATCCAATTACTGATTGGGGCAATCGATATCAGGTTACTCATAATTCAATGGGATTACCAGGATTAAATCTATGTAATTATGATTTGCAAAATATAATAATAAATTTTTTAAATGAATTAATTGATTGTGGTGTGAATGGTTTTAGATTTGATGCTGCTAAAAGCATAGCTCTTCCGAGTGAAGGATGTGACTTTTGGAGTAGAGTAATATATTTATTAAAAAAATATGGACTATATATTTATGGGGAAGTATTATTTGACGATATTATGGCATTTCAATATTCAAAATATATTAAAGTATTAACAACGTCATCTTTAAATAATAAGGATTCATTGGTTAAATTTGTTGAGAGCCATGATTCATTCTATGATTTAGGTTGGACTAAATATATGTCATCAAGTGAAATAAGTATGAAGTATATTGCTTTATGTGACATGTATCCAAACACTTTATATTTTGCTAGACCATTTGATGATGAGTGGAAAAGTGATATGGTGAGAGAATCAAATGGTAAAATGGAATATAAAAAAGTATATAAATATTAATAATGCTTCTATTGAATAAAAGTCATTTTTTTGATACAATTATCTAGGTGATATTATGGATAAATTAATACTAATATTAGATAGTAATGTTGAAGAGGAACTAACTATTCTTTTAACTGTTATGTTACTTATAATTCTTACAGTAATATGTTTAACTATAATAAAGAAGATTAAAGATAAATAGAGGAAAATAATGAAAAGAAAAATAATAATACACTTTTGGTGGATATTCTGGATACTATTTCTAGAGTTTATATATAGGTATTTTATTGTTGGTAATATAATCAATATTAATACTTTGTATATTATTTTGTTCAGTGTGCCATGGATTATTATTATTTCTTTATTAACGACTTTATTTAATGAAAAAGTGAATAGAGTGCTATCTATAATAATGACTTGTGCTTTAACTGTTATATTTTTAGCACAAATAGTGTACTTTAACTTTTATGATTCTATATTCTCATTTTTCTCATTAACTACAGGTACTACTCAAGTATTACATTTTTGGAAAATGATTATTGAAGTTATAATAAGAATATGGTATGTGTTTTTACTAGTGCTAGTTCCATTTATATTATTTATTATTTTTCATAATAAAATATTTAGTTTTAAAAGAATTAAGAAGTCTGTTCTTATAATAGATTTAGTTACATTTATAATTTCAATTGGAGGAATATATTTACTTATTGTAAATGGTGATAATGGTGTATATTCATTAAAAAGATTATTATTCGGGACGCATGCTCCGATGCTTACTATTAACAAAACAGGTTTATTAAGTATGGAAGCAATAGATTTGTATAGATATAGTTTTGGATTTGAGGAAGAAGTTATTGAAACTACACCGGAAGATGTTATTCTTGATAAAGAAAAAGAATATAATGTATATGATATTGATTTTGATAAACTTATTTCTGAGACTACTGATTCAACGTTACTAAATATGGATAAGTATTTTAGTAGTGTTACTCCAACTGAAAAGAATAAATATACTGGATTATTTAAAGATAAGAATTTAATATTTATAACTGCTGAAGGATTTGATACAGTAGCACTAGATCAGAATGTGACACCAACACTATATAAAATGGCAAATAGTTCATATGTTTTCACCAATTATTATCAACCATTATTCCCAGTATCCACTTCAGATGGAGAATACATGAATATTGTTGGATTAATACCTAAAGAGGGTGTATGGAGTTTCTATAGAAGTAGTAAAATATCTATGCCACTTGGCTTTGGTAACATGTTTAAAAAATATGGATATACTTCATACGGGTTTCATGATCATAATTATAAATATTATGATAGGCATTTATCTTATCCAAACATAGGACTTGATTATATAGGGTGTGGTAATGGACTTCAAAAGAAAATGAATTGTTCTCATTGGCCAAATAGTGATGATGAAATGATGGATGCTACAGTTGGTTACTACTTATATCAAGATAAACCATTTGCAACATATTACATGACTGTTAGTGGGCACTTAAATTATAACTTTAGTGGTAATAATATGGCATACAGGAACAAGTCAGCAGTGTCCGGTTTAAGTTATAGTACTGCAGTTAAAGCTTATATTGCAGCTCAAAAAGAATTCGATAAAGCTATGGAAAAGCTATTAAATTATTTAAGTGATGCAGGTAAACTAGAAGATACATTAATTGTTATTAGTCCTGATCATTATCCATACGGTTTAAAGAAAACTGAATTAAATGAAGTATCTACAATAGATAGAACAGATAAGTTTGAGAATTATCATACAACATTAATAATGTATAATCCTTCAATAGAGAAAACCGTAATAGATAAATATGTAAGTAGCATTGATCTTTTACCAACAGTTTATAATTTATATGGACTTGATTATGATTCTAGACTATTAATGGGTGCGGATATATTTAGTGAATCCGATGGACTAGTAATACTTTCAGATAGAAGTTGGATTACAAATAAAGGAACATATAATAGTGTATCTGGTAAGTTTACAAATAAAACAGGTGAAGAAGTTAGTCAAGAATATATTGATGGAATTAACGATAAGGTTAATAAGAAATTCAGTATGTCATCATTAATATTAGATACTAATTACTATAGCAAGATTGGAATAAAATGAAAATAAAAGTTAATAATTTTAATTTAAAAGATACGCTTTTAAGCGGTCAATGTTTTAGAGTCTTTGAAGAAGATTCTAATTTTATTGTAATTTTAAATGATAGAGTTATTAATATTAAAGAGATTGATGATGAATTGATTATTAATTCAAATAATGAAGAAGACTTAGAGAGTACTATAGTTAACTACTTTGATTTAAATAGGGACTATGATGAAATTAATAAAGTATTGTCAGTAGATGATGTGATGAAAAACTGCATATCAAAATGTAATGCGTATAGAATAATGAATCAAAATCCTTTTGAGATGTGTATTAGTTATATAATTAGTCAAAATAATAATGTTAAAAGAATATCTAATTCTATTAATAAGTTGTGTGTTGATAAAGGAAAAAAAGTGTTATTTGAAGGTAAAGAATATTATTTATTCCCAACATACGAAGACATAAAGAATATTACTACAAATGAACTTAGAAATTATGGAATTGGATTTAGAGATAAATACATAAGAGACTTTCTAGATAAGTATAAATCCTTAAAAGATATAAATAGTTTAACTACAAACGAATCAATAAATGAATTAATGAAAGTAAAAGGAATTGGATTAAAAGTAGCTTCTTGTATTTTATTATTTGGCTATAAAAGACTTGATGTTTTCCCAATTGATACATGGGTTAAACAGTTTATATCAAATAATTATAATGTTAATAATGATCAAAAGTATATAGAAAAGTTTACTAAAAAGAAATTTGGTTGCTATTCAGGACTTGCTATACAATATATGTTTCATAGTGAAAGAAATAAATAATATTTACTAAAGTAAATAAAAATGTTAAAATTAATTAGAAGAGTACATTTGGGGCAGAGGGAGTAGTATGAAAAGTAATAATGTTATAGATTTTTATGGTACAGTAAATAATATGAAGTATTGTGAGGAAAAAATAGGAAATTGTAGAGATTCAGTTGCTTCTAAAGTGTTTGATAGAATGATGATAGCTTTAGCGCTTTATTCTGAAAACCCACAGGATTTTAATTTAGGAAATGTAATTACTTTAATTTTTTCTTTAGCAATATACCCATCATATAATATTTTACCTAATGGAAATGACTGTGAGAAATCCGTTTACAATTTTTTGTATAATAGAAGTAGCATTAATGAGTTCATTCATAAAGTAATGAATACAGATATGCTTTTATCTCATTCTAAAATAGAATCTGATGCAGTAAGTAAATTTTATAAAGAAACAAGCAATCTAAAAAAGATAACTAGAAGTGGACATGTATATTGGAATGTTTTAACTGACAGAAAAGAAAATATTGCAGAACATGTTTATGGAACAATAGCTCTTGCTGAAGCAATAAATGCCAATTATAATTTGGATTTAGATTTTAAAAAAGTATTAACAATGCTTGCTCTTCATGAAACAGAAGAAATAATTATGGGTGATACAACTGAGTTTGATACGAGGAAAGAAGACAAGACTCTTATTGGAAAAAAATGTGCAAGAAAAGTTCTTAAAGGATTAAAAAGAGGAAAAGAATATAGTGATTTACTAGATGAATTCAATGCAAAGGAAACTAAAGAATCGGTTTTTGCATATCTTTGTGATAAAATGGAGTATTTACTTCAAGTGAAAGTATATGAAGAATTAGGTTTATATGATTTTGAAAATAGACCAGATAATGTTGTAACAAATAGTGATAGAGTTAGGGAAATAATTGGTGATGGAGCTAGTAGTGTTTTTGAGGTGCATGCTATGTATGATGAATCTAAGTTTGAGAAAGACCTAATATTTAAAGAATTATTTGATACAATATGTAGTAAAAATATACTTAATGTACAAAATGAAAATGAATATAAAAAACTTTTAAAATAGTTGTTGTAATTTGTAAAAAAATATGATAACATTATTTTCAAGGTAGATATATGAAGAATAAAATAGTATTTAATTTGTCTTGCTTGTTGACTAATAAATGTATTATTTTTTCTAATTCAGTTATTATTCCTATCAATTGTTGATAGGATTTTTTTTGTCTACTGTATTGTTTTTAGAAGGAGGATTTAATGAAGAAAAACAATAATTTAATTCTTGATGTTAATGACAGACCATCCATACCTAAATGGATAATATTATCTTTGCAGCATGTGTTTGCGATGTTTGGAGCAACTGTACTTGTACCTATGCTTGTTAATAGTGCATGTGGTTCAGAAGTATTATCTATACCAGTTGCCTTAATATCTTCTGGTATTGGTACATTAATCTATATTGTTTGTACTAAAGGAAAAAGTCCGATTTATCTCGGAAGTTCATTTGCATTTATTACACCTATGATTGTAGCATACGCTAAAACAGGAAAAGCAAGCATTTTTACAGCAATTATGGCGGTAGGACTTGTATATGTTATAGTAGCTTTAATTCTTAAAAAAACTGGCAGCAAATGGATTAATAAGCTATTACCTCCAGTTGTAGTAGGACCAATGATTATGATAATTGGGTTAGGACTTGCACCTTCTGCAATAAGTTCTATAGGATTAAATGCAGAAACTATTGATTGGAAAAATGTTATAGTAGCTTTAGTATCTTTTTTATCAACAGGATTACTTGCAGTAAAGGGAAAAGGATTTTTAAAAGTAATTCCATTCTTAATGGGTATAATATGTGGCTATGTAGTTGCTGTATGTTTAGGAATGGTTGACTTTAGTAGTTTTATGGATTCATCATTCTTTAGCATTCCTGCATTCTATATTCCATTTGTAGATTATACAATTAACTTTGGGGCTATATTATCAATTGTACCTATTTCACTTGCAACAATGTCTGAACATATTGGAGATCATAAAGTATTAAGTGAGATAATAGGTAGGGATTTAATAGAAGATCCTGGTCTTGATAAAACTCTTATGGGAGATGGACTTGCTACAATGGCTGCCGGGTTTATTGGTGGACCTGCCAATACGTCTTATGGAGAAAATACTTCAGTAGTAGGTATGACTAAAGTTGCTTCTGTTTGGGTAACTGGTCTTGCAGCAGTAATTGCAATTATATTCGGATTCTTAGGTAAACTAACTGCATTAATATCTTCAATACCTAGTGCTGTTTTAGGAGGAGTTTCAATACTTCTATACGGATTTATTGCTGTAAATGGACTTATAGTTCTAGTATCTAATCAAGTTGACTTTAAGAAACCTAAAAATGTTATAGTAGCTGCAACTATGCTAGTATTAGGATTGGGTGGTGCAGCAATAACACTTGGTACTGGTAACTTTGTAGTATCATTTTCTGGAATGAGTTTAGCAGCAATAGTTGGAATAATATTAAATATTACAATAAAGGAAACAAAATAATGAAAGAAATAGTTTTAAATCATCCACTTATAACTCACAAGTTATCAATATTAAGAGATAAGAACACAGGAACAAAAGAATTTAGAGAGTTAATATCCGAAATAGCAACATACTTATGCTATGAAGCAACTAAAGATGCAACACTATATAAAACATCAGTAGAAACCCCTCTTGAAAAAACAGAATGCTATAAACTGGATGAAAATAAATATGCATTTGTACCAATTTTAAGAGCTGGTATGAGCATGATTGATGGAATACTAACAGTAATACCTAATGCAAAGATTGGACATATTGGACTTTATAGAAATGAAGAAACATTAAAACCGGTTTTATATTATTACAAAATGCCTAAAGATATTCATTCTAGAGAGGTGCTTATACTAGATCCAATGTTAGCTACAGGTGGTTCAGCAATAGCAACAATAGATAAGTTAAAGAAAGATAAAGTTAAGAAAATTAAATTTCTTTGTATAATAGCGGCTCCAGAAGGAATTGAAGCAATTAAAAAGAAATACAAAGATGTACAGATATATTGCGCTTCAGTTGATAGAAAATTAAATGATATTGGATACATTGTTCCAGGACTTGGAGATGCTGGAGATAGGGTATATGGAACTAAATAATACTATGTAAATACACATAGTATTTTTTTTATCATTTGTTAACAATATGCTATAATATTTTATATATGATTAAAAAGATAGCTAGAGAAAATTGGATTTATATTCTAATATTACTTTGTTTAGTAATAGTATTTTACTTTATTAAAAATTCAAATCTAATGAGTTATATTCAAGCATTAGATAATAATATAATAGATTATTTAGGAAAGTGCAGTAGTAGTTTATTCTATCCAATGATTATTATTACTAATATAGGATATTGGTATATTCCTGTACTATTAACTATTTCTATGTTATTTCTATTTAAAGATAAAATATACTTTTATTTAAATGCATGTTTTTATGCTTTTGCTGGATTGCTTGCATTTTTATCAAAGATAATTATTGCGAGAATTAGACCTGTCATTGCTTTGATTAGTATACCAAAGTCATTTAGTTTTCCAAGCGGACATACTCTTACATCGATATGTTTTTACTTTATGTTTGCATATATTTTAACAATTAATTTAAGTAAAACACAAAGAATAATTTATATTTCAATATTTACAATTGTTGGTATTTTAGTAGGATTTTCAAGAATTTATTTAGGTGTTCATTATTTTTCGGATGTTATTGGTGGTATAATACTATCAATACCATGTTTATTAATGTTTACTAACATTGTAAACAAAAATTTTAAGGAGGTTTTAAAGTGAAAGGATTAGCATTAGAAGGTGGGGGAGCAAAAGGCGCATATCAAGCTGGAGCAATAAAAGCTTTTAATAAAAAAGGAATAAGATTTGATGGTGTAACTGGAACATCTATTGGAGCAATTAATGCAGTTTTTTATGCATGTAATAATGAAGAAGCTATGTATAAATTATGGTTAAGTACTGATAGTAAAGAATTATTTGGAATAGAAAGTGAATTATTTGAAAAGATAAAAGATGGAATGATTACAAAGCAGATGCTTCTAAAAGGATGGGATTCAATTTCAAAGATAATTAAAAATGGCGGGGTTGATACAAGCAATATCAGAAGAATAATAACAAGCAATGTAAACGAAAGCAAATTAAGAAAAAGCAATATAGATTTTGGTTTAGTAACATTTAATATAAGTGATTTTAAACCAATAGAAATAACTAAAAAAGATATACCTGAAGGTAAACTAATTGATTATATTATTGCTAGTGCATATTTACCGGGATTCAAAGAAGAAAGAATCATTGATAATAAGTTTTATTTTGATGGTGGAGTTTACTCTAACTGTCCAATAGACTTATTAATTAAAAACAAATATGATGAGATATATGCTGTAAAAGCATGGGAAGGCAGCAAGGTAAAATATAAACATAAAGAAGGTGTTAAAGTTACAGTAATAGGATGCAAAGAAAAATTGGGATCTATTCTTGACTTTTCACCTAAAACAGCTAAAAGAAAAATGAATTTAGGTTACTATGATACATTAAAAGTACTAGATAAATTAGATGGTAATAGATATTATTTTAAAAGATATAGTGAGAAATACTATAGTGGTTTATTTGATGCAAATGTTATTAAGAAAATAATTAAAAAATATGGAAATTCATTTGTACTTAAGAGCAACAAATCATTTATAATTGATACAATTGAAAAAATATGTGATGAGTTAAAAATAAGACAATTCGCAATATATAACATGCCACTACTTATTACGAAGTTAAAATATTTAATGATTTCAAATAAAAAGAGTATTTATTATGAATTTATTGATGAAATAAGGGTTAAATTCGAATAAAATAGTTGCAAAAAAACATAGATATGTTAAAATATTTATGTACGCAGGTATAGTTCAACGGTTAGAATGTAGCCTTGCCAAGGCTGAGATGCCGGTTCGATTCCGGTTACTTGCTCCAAAATGTATTAAACGGATTCTATAAGAGTCTGTTTTTTTTCGTTATAA
>CAYVZW010000025.1:0-13162 GCA_964456325.1 uncultured Clostridium sp.
ACTGTATCATTAGTTTCCCCGCTTCTATGACTAATTATACATGTGTAGTTATTTTGTTTAGCAAGAACTATAGTTTCTAACATTTCAAAGAATGTTCCTATTTGATTAGGTTTAATAATAATTGAATTGCACAAATGATTATCAATTCCTTCTTGCAAATATTTTTTATTAGTTACAAAAATATCGTCTCCTACTATATTTATTTCTTTTCCTAATTTATCAGTTATTAATTTAAATCCATCATAATCATTTTCATCAAATGGATCTTCTATTGATATAATAGGATAATCTTTTACAAGACTTAAATAATAGTCAAGTAATTCTTCTTTTGTAAGAAATTTATCATCTAATTTGTATGTTTCTTTTTCTTTGTTATACAAGGATGAAGCTGCTACATCTAATGCAATAAACACATCTTTTCCAGGTATATATCCAGCTAATTCTATAGATTTTACTATATAACTAAGTGCACTTCTATTATCCTTTAAGTTAGGAGCAAAACCTCCTTCGTCACCCACAGAAGTAGTTAAAGATTCGTCTTCTAACAATTTCTTTAGTGAATGAAATACTTCAGAAGCACATCTAAGTGTTTCTTTAAATGAACTTCTTTTAGGCACTATCATAAATTCTTGAATGTCTAATGTATTTTTAGCATGCTTTCCACCATTTATTATATTAAACATTACTTTAGGTAACTTCTTTTCTCTAGGATTTAAGTATTCATATATTTCTTTTCCTTTATCTTTTGATGCTGCTTTTATACAAGCAAGAGATACCCCAATTGTAGCATTAGCACCTAAATTACTTTTATTTGGTGTTCCATCTAATTTAATAAGTGTCATATCTATTTCTTTTTGATGAGATATTTCCATCCCAATTAAAGCTTCTTTAATAGTATTATTCACATTAAAAACAGCTTTTAGAACTCCTTTCCCAAAGTATCTGTCATCATTATCTCTTAATTCTAATGCTTCCCTAGATCCCGTAGAAGCACCGCTAGGTACTGAAGCAATAGATTCAATTCCATTATCCAATATAACTTTTACTTCTACAGTTGGATTTCCTCTTGAATCAAGTATTTCTCTAGCTATTACATCTTTTATTTTACTCATTTCTTAACCTCCTAGCATTGTATAATTATTATACTATTTTTTTATTAAATATGCTATAATTATAAATGAAATTATTGTGAAAGGAGTAATATTTTATGTATATAGAAGAAATTACTGGAGAAACATTTAATGAATATGCAAGACATCATATGTTAAAGAACTTTTTTCAATCGTTTGAGTTTGGAGAATTAATGACTCACAGTGATTATAAAGTTATGTATATTGCTACTTATGATAATAAAGAAATAGTCGCTGCTAGTCTTATTCTTTACAAAGAAATAGCTGCTAAAATAAAATACGGATATGCTCCTAGAGGATTTTTAATTGATTATTATGATAAAACTTTATTAAAAGAATTTACAAAGAAAGTTAAAGATTATTTCATGTTAAAGGGATTTGCATTTATTAAAATAAATCCTGAAGTTACATATGCAATACTTGATTATAATGAAAAAAGCAAAAAAATAAACACTAATAGTCAAGATTTATTAAATTTTTTAAAACAAATTGGTTATAACAAATTAAAAGATAATTTATATTTTGAAAGTGTTCTTCCAAAATATACTCCTATTATTTATTTGCCTAGTTATGATTTAACTAAATTAGATTCAAAAATTATTGAAGATGCTACTGAAGCATCTAAAAGAGGAATACACCTTGTATCAGGTACTATTGATGATATACCAACATTTTATAAATTTGTTGAAAATAAAAAAAATAAAACTGAAGTTTATTATAAATATTTCTATGAGAAATTTGTTAATAGTGGCATGGTAGATTTAGTGTTTGTAGAAGTTAATTATAATTTATATGCAAAATATTTACAAAAACAATATGTATATGTACAAGCTATAAATGATGAAAAAAATAAAGCATTTAATGCGCATCCTAATGAACTTGAATATTATAATGAAAAAATAAAATCAGATAAAGAAATGAGTGACGTTTCTACAACTTTAGCAAAGGCAACCGCTAGAATGGGAGAAAATGTTAATAAAGAATATATAGCAGGGGCATTCATTGTTAAAAATGAAGGAAGAGTTACTATTATTATTACAGGACAAAGTGATGTTTATAAAGAAATAGATTCTAAAACATATTTATTTTATAAAATAATAGAAGAATATAAAAAAGCAGGTTATAATTATTTAGATTTATATGGTATTACAGGTGACTTTAATGATAATAATCCATATAAAAAATTAAATGACTTTAAACTTAAATTCAATCCTGTTGTTTATGAATATATTGGAGAATTTGATTTGGTTGTTAACAAAACATTACATCAATTATTATGGTCTACTAATAAAATACAAAAGGAGTTTTATAAACCAGCAATTAGAAAAGAGTAACGTTGTTACTTTTTTTATACATATTTTTCTATATCATTAGGCACTTTATCATTTACAACAGCATCTATTATTTTCTTTTCTTTTTCTTCACTTACTTCTTTTCCAGTAATATCACTTAATTCATGTATTATCTCTCTAAGAGTTCCTTCATCTTTAAAATTACCTTCTTGTAGTTTTCTTGCAAGAGCAATAATTGTATCTTTATTTACATGAGTTTTTTCTTCTAACCTATTAAAAAAACTTTCATTCATATAAACCTCCTAAAGTAATATATGATTGAAAGCAATTATTGAACCTAGAAATTAAACATTAACCATTCCGGTTTAAATAGCATTAATATTCCAATAATAAGCATTATAACTCCACCTATTAAATGTGAATATTTTCCATATCTATTTGAAATAGCTTTTATTTCTAATGTTTTCATGGCAATAATAAATATTACTAAATCATCTAATAAGAAGAAGAAAATATATATTATTGTATAAACTAATTTTGAAGTTGTACTTACTTCATTTAATGCTAATATTTCTGTAAACATAACTGGTAAACCTAGTGAACATAATAACTCTATTATATTAACTGAAGCAGCAAGTACCATAACACCTAAAAGTGCTAAAACAAATGATTCTTCTTTTACTATTTTTTGTATTTTATGAATTATTTTTTTTCTATTTTTAGTATCTACTACTTCACAGCCATCATCTTTTCCTATACTTTTCAAATATCTAAGTATTGAGAATGTTCCAAATATTACAGCTACTAAACTTATTCCTATTCTTATATAAGTTATTTTATTTAAGAAAACAGCTAAGTTTAACCATGAAATCATAAATAAGAAATATATAAGGGCTGATGTGAACAAGAATGTTATTCCTAAAGCCCACATTCTTTTTTTATTTTTCATTCCAAGTAACATTGAAATTAAGAATATTAGTATCCACATAGCACATGGATTAAATCCATCAACTAAACCAATTACTATTGCCGCTAAAGAAAGAGATACTTCTTTTGCTTTTTTTGTTCCAAGCAGTGGAATGTTAAATGTATCTTGCTTATATTCAGAAGAAATATCATCTTCTTGTTTTGAAATATTTTCTTCTGGTTCTTCTAGTATTCCTAAGTATACACCTACTTTATCTTCATATGAAGTTTTTCTATAATACTCTATTGTATTATTAATAGTTTCTTCAGTCGAACCTTCAGCAAACCCTGATACAACACTTCTACCAATTATCAAATATGGAACACCAGTTGCATTCCTGTTTAATATTGATTGAACGCCACTAAACTTATTTTGATTTTCAGTACTATACCAAACTTCAAATGTATGAAGTTTTACATCTGTATTTTCCTTCAAGTATTCTTCTAAATACTTTTCTTCTGCTGCACAATGTGGACATTCATCTCCATAAAATAAATATATGTTTATTTCTTTTGCTGAAACAATACATGGTAGCAAAAGTATACATATTAATAATGTCTTAAATATCTTCTTCATTCTAACCTTCTATTATATTAATTAATTCTTCTATTTTATGTTCTCCACATAATCTATTAATCTCTTTATCATCTTTTATGAATATAAACACAGGTAATATTTTACCCACATTATATTCTTCAATTTCATCAAAATCAAAATCTAATTCTTCACACTCAAAATCATATTCTTGTTTTAATTTATTGAATACACTATTCATAATTATACAAGAAGGGCAACCTAAAGAATTAATTTTTATTATTTTTATATTTGTTTTTTTCATAACTACTCAATTATATTATTTATTTTTTATCTTGTAAAGTCTTTGATTTTTGAATTTTATATATTATCTTAATCATAAACTTTCTACTTACTATTCTATTAGCAAAAACGGCAAACTTCATTCTGAATGATGGAATAATAATTAATTTATTTTTAAACATTTTATCTATTGTATATTTTACAACATAAGGGCTCTTTAATGCTCTTACTCCAAATTTAACATTGGCTCTATCATTAAATCCAGTGTTAGTAGGTCCGGGACAAAGTACTGAAACTTTTACATTACTTTTTTTCCTTCTTAGTTCTTCATATATTGCCATCGTTAAATTATAAACATATGATTTAGTCGCATAATAAGTTGCCATTAAAGGACCTGGCTCAAAAGCCGCTAAAGAAGCAACATTTAATATTCTTCCATAATCTCTTTTTACAAAGTCATTTAAAAATAATTTTGTTAATATATGTACTGCTTTAATATTCAAATCTATCATATTAAGTTCAGTATCTAATTCTATATCATTAAATTCTCCAAATGTTCCAAATCCAGCATTGTTAATTAGTATACCAATTTTACCTTCATATTTGTTATAAAGTTTATAAACATTTTCTTCAATGCTTAAATCCATTTCTTCAATTTCAACTTTAGTTTTTAATTCGTTCTTAAGATTATTTAGTTTTTCTTTATTTCTTGCTACTAAAACTAAATCATATCCTCTATTAGCTAAATCTCTTGCAAAATCTGCTCCTAAACCATTTGATGCTCCGGTTATTAACACTTTCATTCTAAACACCTCTTAATCATTTTATCAAATAATTAAACAAATATAAAGAAAGAATTTAGTTTTCACTAAATTCTTATTACTTTTTTAATCTTGGACATATAGCTTTAGGACTAGTTATATACATATCATCAGATAGTATATTCTCTTCTACTATGCTATTTAAATCCTTACATACTATATTTGCACTCATCATATCAAACAAATCACCATCACCAAATTCATTATAAATAATATCTGCTCTATCACATAATGCACAACATTCAGGTGTTTTAGATTCTTTCTTAATAACTTCTCCGTTTTCATTGATACTATACTTTTGAGAACAAGATAATTCTAATTCTAGCATAAATTTTAATAAATCCATCTCTTCTTCATCTTTTGCTAAAACTTTGATATCTTCGACCATTTCTGCTTTAGTTTTATTTCCATTATACAGTGCTAAATATGTAAGTACTCCCTTAATTATTTCAACTCTTTTACTATCTTCCATTATTCACTCCTTATGTCTATGTATTATAAAATAATAGTTTGCAAATGTAAAGAATATCTTTTTAAAAATCATCATCCATAAAGAATTTAAATGCATTAATATGTATAATTCCATTCTTTGATAAATTCTCTTTATCTAATGATATTATATATTTAGGATAATTATCTTTTATTGAATCAAAAGCGCCAAATTCTCTCTTAATCGTATCGAGTGAAGATAAATATAAAGATACTTGAACATATTTAATTTGTTTGTCTTTTTTGGCAACAAAATCTATTTCTCCATTATTTGTTTTTCCAACAAATACTTCATATCCTTTGTTTATTAATTCATTGTATACTAAACTTTCAAATAATATTGAATAGTTTGTGTCTTCACTAGTTGTTTTAATTCTTTTTATTCCTAAATCTGAAACGTAATATTTATTTAATGTTTTTAATATTGATTTTCCTTTGATATCATAACGATATACTTTGTTTATTATAAATACTGAACACAATGTATCTAAATATGTATAAAGAGTCTGACTAGATATTTCATTCCCCTCTTTTTTTAAATATTCCTGAATATTTAATGCTGAGAACTCTTTTCCTTCTGTATTTAAAAGATACTGTAATATTTTATTAAATGATGTAACATCCTTAATACCTATTCTTTCAATAACATCCTTTAATACTATAGAATTATAAACATCAGTAATATAATTTATAACATCGTTTTCATTTTTAAATAGAAATCTTTGTGGTAAGCTTCCTTTTTCGAATATATCATATAATAGTGTTTCATAATTATCCTTTTTAGTATCTGTAATAGAAACTGATTCTTTAAAACTTAATGGATTAACTTTGAAACTAACATATCTACCTGATAGAACTGAAGATAATTCAACAAACGTTAGTCTACTATTAGAACCTGTTATAAATATACTAAAGTTTCCAGTAATTCTAAGTGAATTTATACCTTTTTCAAAATTTTCTACATTTTGTATTTCATCTAAGAATATATAATATATATCATTATCTTTTACTTGCTCTTTTAAATACTTATCTAAATCTTTAGCATTCTTTATAAATAAATAATCTAGAGATTCAAAGTTAATATATATAATATGATCCTCTTTTACATTATTTTTTTTAATTTCATCTATTATTTGAGTTAATAAAACAGATTTTCCACTTCTTCTTAATCCATAAATAACTTTAATAAGACTTGTTTCATTATAGAATCCTCTAATTTTCTTCAAATATTGTTCTCTTTTTACCATTTTTTCCTCCGACATAATAATAACATAATTAGTACAATTTGTAAAGTTATTTTGATACATCAAAATAACTCTTGATTTTTTTATTTTATTTTGATGTATCAAAATAACTCTAATTTATAGAGTTATTAATTTTACTATAATCTTTTACCTAAGTTTTTATTTGGTTTCATTTTCATTTCCATAGGTAAATCTGTTCTTATATCATCTATTCTTTGTAAAGCTGTTGAATCGCTTAATTCTTGTAATGCACTTGTTACTCCAGTTATTCTTGCTTTAGTTTGACCTCTTGTTTTCATATCTAATGCATATACATCTAATTCTTTCTTTTGAACGGCTATTACTCCTAGAATCAAATCCACTATTGCTTTTTCTTCTGGTATTCTAATTACATGTTGAACTGGCATTCTTTTTTTCCATGCATCAGTTATTTCATTTCTAAATATTCCATTATATTTGTTTAACATACAATAAACATTATCACCGAACTTTTTATTAAGTTCTGGAAATGGATTATACTCCTTTTCTATAGGTACTCCAATTTCACTTGCTTGTAGTTTATTAACTTTATCATATGGCATCTCATCTGCTATAAAGAATAATAATGGTTTAGCATTTGATTCAAATTCAGTATTATGAAGTAAATAATGAGCCATTAATTCATATGATTCTGTTACTTGGCCACCCCCTCCTCCTTCTAAAACCATTTTTTCAATTATACTATCTATTTCTAATCCTTTAGCGAAGTCTCCAACTTGTATTGGATAATCATCACAGTAAGCATCCCCTATTGCACACATGCTTATATCAAAATCTTCTAAATAACCTTTTTTCTCTAATTCTCCATAGAACATTGGAAACTTGTCATATACAAGTTTTGCAAAGTCAATATTTGACCCTGTTACATCAAGCGCTATTATTATTGGATTCTTTGTTGTACTTTTAATCTTTCTTCCTTTTGGATTCATACTTTTATCAAGCTTTGTACTTGATAACTTCTCATCTGATACAGTACTTGTTCCCCAACTACTGTAAGAGCTTCCACTATATACATCTCTATCATAACTATAACTTCCCATTATTTAAATCCTCCTTATTTATTAAATAATTTTCTTTTCTAAAGTTTGAAATTTTTTGTTTCCATAAACTTCATTTCTTAGTTCGATTAATTCATTCCATAAAGAATAAGCATCATTTTGTAAATCAGTTTCATTTACGAGTTTTCTAATAAAATTTCTTAGTCTTACATCACATGAAACTGGCATTGCATTTCTTTTTACATCACCTCCTAACAAATAAATAGCAATTTTACCAACAGCATATATATCCGCGTTTGGTATTACTTTTGATTTTGATGAAACATATGATGGTGTATAATCATCATTTATTATTTTATACTTACTACTGCTTTCATTAGCATTTGTTACAGAAAGTGAATAATCGGTAATCAATACATTATGTGTTAATGGGTCCACTATCACATTATCTGGTTTAATATTTCCATTAATTATTAATTTTTCATGTAAGTAACCAATACATGACAGCATTATTTCAAGCATCCATGCTACATGTTTACCAGGAATCGATCCATATTCTTTTATTAATGATTCAAGAGTATAACCTTTATAATCTTCTTCTATCATTGATGCTTGACCATTTATTTTAACCATGTCTATTACTTTAGGAATTGAATAATGATTTAAACTTTTAAGCAATTTGTATTCACTTTCTAATAGTTCATTATCATTTTCATCTTTACATATTTTTAAATATACAATATTATCTTCTTCAAGACCTCTATACACATCTGCAATATCTGTGTTAAAAACATATTCATAAAATTTATAATCTTTTCCTTTAACTGTAAACTCAACAGATGGTTTACTTCTTTTATATAATTCTTTTGGATCTGTAACATCATATATACCACTTTCTAATTCATCTTCAGCTTTTTTATACATTTCATTTAATAAAACTATTGTTTCACTTGCTAAAGGTTTTAACTCATCACTCACTAAGTCAGGGTGGCAATATTTAGCACACATTCTATATTTTTTCTTTACTTCTTCTTTTGAAATGTTCCCAAAGAATTCAATCGGTCTAGTTGCTAATTTTAATGAATTGTTAATTGTTTCAATAGACATTCTTTATCACCATCATTTCTTATTACTATATCAGCATTATCTTTTTGCTTTTCTATATATACTTTATACATTGGAAATACACCGTTCCAAAAGTAAGTAGTTATTACTTCTTCATTTATTCCCATTTTTTTATCTCTTTTAATTCTTCTTTTTAAACATTCTTCTATGTCTGTATCCATAAATATTTTTAATGTATCTCTAACACTTTTTAAGAAATCTATTGTATGCAATCCTTCAAATACATTTATATTTGCACTTTCAAATGGAATATCTTTTGATAATCTTTTATTATCTTTGATACTATATAATGGTACAAATACTCTACCTCTTGTTAATAATTCATCAACATCTTCAATAAACTCTTCTCTATGAAATGCATTAGCTGAATCATACAAGATACCTAACTTTGTTCTTGGAATATCTTCTAAATCTTTAAAATATAAGTCTTCACACAACACAGATGAATTACAAATAGTATATATTTCATTTGCAAGTGTAGTTTTACCACTACATGTACATCCTGAGATTAAAATGTTTTTCATTTAACTAACCTCCTTATTTTTTGTTCTCTTGATGGGCCAACTCCAATTAATGTAATTTGGACTCCAACTAACTCTTCGATTCTATTAATATAATTAATAGCTTCTTCACTTAGATTGTTGATGTCTTTTACTTCACTTATATCACCTCCAAATCCTTTCATTTCAATGTATAGTGGAATACACTTTCCTAAATAATTTCTTAATGCTTCACTATTTTCTTTAATCTCATTTATTATTATTTTGTTATTAACTCTTTCAAAGTCAAATATTATTCTAAATTCTTCATCAACAATACCTGTATATAAATATGAATTACATATTTTTAATATATCAAGTCCACTTAATAAGTCTAAACTCGAAATAAATAGTTCATCATTTTTATTAATTCTTTCAGAGTATCTCATGAGTACTGCATCATACCATCCATATATAGGACTTCCTTGCCAAAATGTTTTTGTTTGATTTTCATCATTTATTCTATTATTTAATTCATTATCTTTTGTTGGTAGTATTCCAATTCCATGTCTACTTGCTACACATCTTGAAGCACCTATTTTAACAGGTTTATATCCAATATCATTTGATAACTTTACTCCAAATGAATTAGTTGTATCTAAATAAGTAGTATTTGGTTTAATTCCATACTTACCATCTATTAATAATCCTTGTGAACCTTCCATTATTAAATCTCTATTTGGAGTATAAAATTCCTCAATACCATTAACTATATTAAATCTATTAGCATTCATTATGTTTTCATAGCAGTGAATTATATAGTCCTCATTTGTTTTATCTGTTAAATAAAACAATTCTTTTGGATCAATTAATGTATCAAATTGTTTTTTATCAATTAATCCAATTTTAGAATTTAATACTTCTATTGTATATCTATATAAATCTTTAATCTTTTCTCTTGAAGAAGAATCCATCTTTTCTATATCATTAACTCTTATCCCTAAAGCTTTGGTATCAAATAATCTTTTAGTTAAGCTAACTCCACTACCAACAATTCCTCTTCTATTTCCACTTTTTGATAATTCAATTATTCTATCAATTAAACTATGATATGGTGTCACTACTAAAGCATTTGAATCAATATATACTCTACTTAATATTTCAGATAATTTATTATTTGTACTCTTACTAAATATATTAGCTTCGTTATATAAATTAAACGGATTAACAATTGTATTACTTGATAAATATGTTCTATTATCATGAATAAACATTGTTGAACCTAATTGACTAAATTTATGTTTAGTGTCCCTTATAGTCACTGTATGACATGCCTGACTTCCACCATTATATCTTACATTTTGATTGATTCCTTTTTCATTTGCTAAGTAGTCTACAAATGATCCTTTTCCTTCATCTCCAAATAATGAACCAGATATTATATATGATTTATTCATTTATAAACTCCTTCCATGAAGATAGTGCAAGTGATAAGTTATAGTTTGATGTATTATCTCCTAACATATAGTTTTTATATCCATATGAATACATTAGTTCCAAATCTTCATAATCTTGTAAACTGACAACAGTTCCTTTTTCCAATGAATCAAATACTTTTGAAGCACATATTGCATTTTTATCTCTTTGTATAATAGTTCTAAGTACTTTTAACATTTGAATCTTTTGTGGTAACTCTATATACAAATCATCTCTTGCTGCCATAAGAAGTAAATTAGGATTTTCTAACATGAATTTTATTCCTTTTACTGACTCAATCTTAGAAGTAATTGTAGCATTTTGATTAATTCTTAATATGTCTATTAAATCACTATATTGTTCTACAAATGAAGCCATTATATTATTAAGTTCAAGTTCATGAGATAGTTTAAGTATTTCTTTATCTTTCTCTGTTAAATATCCTTTTACTTCTAAACTTTTTGCTTTAATGTTTATTGATTGTCCTTTACCAACTGCTTCTTTAGGTGGATTATATAATTCAATTTCATTTTTTCTGGTTCTAAATATTTCACTAATACTTCCATTTCTAAATTCAATAAATGCAGGATACTCTATATCTATTTCATGATTTAATTTAATAGTTTCATATCTCAAGTCAGCCCACGATTCAATTCTAAGTTGTCTACCTTTAATATCAATCCACACTACCTTCTTGTATTTATCACTTAGTTCTTTTAATCTTGTAAGTAATTCTTTATTATCAAGTAACTGATTTACTCCAGTATTTAATCTTAAAGCAGTAATATCATCATTTTCAAATAGTTTCTCCGCGTTACTTTTAGAGTTTATTCTAGGAAAAGTAACAATTAATGAACAATCTTTTTTCATATGGCCCTCTCTTGTGTACTTCGTACACATATTGTTTATTTTTTAAAGCATATTAGAATATGCTTTTATTTTTTATTTTTTTATTAAATTTATATATCTTAGCTGGTTTCTTTCCTTTATACATTTCTTCTTTTTGAGTATCAATTATTAGTTCTGAATTAATCATCTTTTTTCTAAAGTTTCTTCTATCTATCTTTATATCTAATATTGACTCATATAAGCTTTGTAATTCAGGTAATGTAAATCCATCTGGATAAAATGATTTTAATATATCGCTACTTACTATTTTATTTCTCAATTCATTAAGTGATGAATCTAGTATTTCATTATGATCATAAGCAAGTTCCGGTATATTATCAATTGAGAACCAATCTGCATTTGATGTTTTCTTAGTTTTAGAAAGAATACTTACTTTTTTATTATCTATTATTCCAATATATCCAATTCCAAGCATCCTTTTTACAGGGCTTCTATTTATTTTATCAAATATCTTATACATTGATAATTCCGTCATTTCTATTCCGGTTTTTTCTTCTAATTCTCTAATTGCAGAACCCTCCAATAATTCATTATTATACATTGCCCCACTTGGTAATGCCCAATATCCATTATAAGGTTCTTTAGTTCTTCTTATTAAGAGTACTTTAGTTATTCCTTTTTCTACAGTGAATAAAGAAATAATTACATGTACTCCAATATTTTTATATAAAGGATTTTTTATTTCCATTCTCTCATCTCCTAATTACATTATATGTGTATTTTATACACATGTCAACATTTTTTTGCAAAAAACAAAAAGAAGTTTATACTTCCTTATATTATTTCTTTATAATGTTGTCTTTTTTTACTTAATAATAGCATATTAAGTTTTGCAAATTCTTCGTCATCTCTTGTTTTTAATTTATCAACTTTGTTAAAGAAATTATATGAAATTAATGACATTGGATCTACATAATCTCTTTCTATACCATCCTTGTAAACATAGTTAGAATCAAGATACCCAGCATATTCATCTTCAATTGCTAGTACACTACATACACTAAATGCTAGTGTATTTTCATTATCAACTAAGTAATCACCTTCCCTAGTAAATACCCTCTTAGTAAATAATTCTTCGCAAGTATCTGCACCCGTTTTAGTAAAGTCCATGAATTTAGGACTTTTTCCATAAATAAGTTTTTTAAAGTCTTCTTGTGTTCTTAAATTATTTGAATCAAAACAGAAACAATATTTAGAAACATAGAAACCACTTCCTGTTTTTATACCATCAAATCTTTCAGTATTTTTCATCTTAACCTCCCTACAATAATTATATAATGAATTGTTTTGTTTTACAATAGTAATGTAAACAAAAAAGAAGCTACTATTTAGCAACTTCTTCAGCTCTTGTTTCGCGAATAACAACAACTTTAATAG